>JANMFA010000243.1:0-3744 GCA_031377545.1 Hyphomicrobiales bacterium
GCCGCAGCAAGTTTATGCAGACTGCATAAATTTGTCTGCAATGCAAAGGTCGGATGAGGGGTCACGCTGACACCTCAGACCTGTGCGACCCCTCATCCGGTCGGCATCCGCCGACCACCTTCTCCCGCAAGGGGAGAAGGAAAAGCGCCCCCATTCACCTCTCCAATCCGATCCATCAGAAAGCCGCGCTTGACCACGCACCGCTGCGGGACGATCATATGGACGTGTGACCACAGCAACCGACCCCCGTTACGCGCCCGACAGCCATTACGCCTGGTTCCGCCTCGCGCTGTCGCTGCTGCTGGCCACCGTCGCCTGTGTCGGCTCGTGGTCTGTCGTTGTGGCGCTGCCCGCCGTGCAGGCGGAATTTGGCACTCTGCGCGCCTCGGCATCCTTTCCCTATACCTGCATGATGATCGGCTTTGCCGTCGCTGCCATTGCGATGGGCAAGCTGATGGACCGCTTCGGGATCGTGCTGCCCATCCTCATCGGTGCGGTGGCACAGGGTCTCGGCTATGTGCTGGCGGGGCTTTCGCCGTCGATCCTGCTCTTCGCGCTGGCGCATGTCCTCATCGGCATCGGGGCCTCCATCGGCTTTGCGCCACTGATCGCGGACATCTCGCACTGGTTCGAGAAGAATCGCGGCCTTGCCGTCGCCATCACCGCCACCGGCAACTATCTCGCGGGTGCCCTTTGGTCGCCCGTGATCCAGAAGCTGATCGCCGCGCAAGGCTGGCGCTGGACGCATATCGCCGTTGGGCTCTTCGTCCTTGTGTTCATGCTGCTGCTGGCCCCTGCATTCCGCCGCAAGCCCTCCGTGGACAGGTCACAGGCAAAGGCAGCGGCCAACAGGCTGGGCCTTGGTGTCTCGACCAACACCTTCCTCGTGGCGCTTGCCTTTGCGGGCTTTGGCTGCTGCGTCGCCATGTCGATGCCGCAGGTGCACATCGTGGCGTATTGCGCCGACCTAGGTTACGGCGTGGCGCGCGGGGCCGAGATGCTGTCGCTGATGCTGGGTCTTGGCATCGTCAGCCGCGTCAGCTCGGGGTTTCTGGCGGACCGCATCGGCGGCCTTTCCGTGCTGATGATCGGGTTAGGCATGCAGGCGGCAGCATTGTTTCTCTACCTCTGGTTCGACGGCCTGACTTCGCTCTATGTCATTTCCGCCATCTTCGGCCTGTTCCAGGGCGGCATTGTGCCGATGTATGCCGTGATTGCGCGGGAATATCTGCCGCCGCAGGAAGCGGGCGCGAAGATCGGCATCGTCATCACCTCCACCATCATCGGCATGGCGATGGGCGGTGTCGTTTCGGGCTGGATTTTTGATTATTTCCTGTCCTACCGCATGGCGTTCCTGAACGGCCTTGTCTGGAACGGCCTCAACCTGCTGATAATCGGGTGGCTGTTGCTGAAGCGCCGCGAAGCCGGTTTGATGGCAGCAAGGGCATAACTTGGGTCGCAAAGGCCAATCCGCTTGACGGGACATGGGTTTTGCTGGCTACGAAGGTCGTTCATCGCTCTTCGGGAGGAGCCCGCCATGACTTTCAGCCGCCGCACGTTCGCTGCGCTTGCCGCATCCGCCAGCCTCGCCTTCAGCGCATTGCCGGCGCAGGCGCAGACATCCATCAAGTTCACCCTCGACTGGGTGTTTCAGGGGCCCACCGCGCCATTCCTCGTGGCGCTCGACAAGGGCTACTACAAGGCCGAGGGTCTCGACGTGAGCATGGATCCGGGACAGGGCTCCGCCGGTGCGGTGCAGCGCGTGGCATCCGGCGCCTACAACATCGGGTTTGCCGACGTGAACTCGGTCATCGAGTACAACGCCAAGAACGAGGGCAAGGAAGTGCTCTGCGTGTTCATGGCCTATGACTTTCCACCCTTCGGCGTCTATGCGCTGAAAAAGAGCGGCATCAGGACCGCCAAGGATCTGGAAGGCAAGAAGCTTGGTGCCCCGGTCTTCGATGCCTCGTTCCGGCTGTTCCCGGCCTTTGCGAAGAAGACCGGCATCGACAAGGCCAAGGTGGAGCACGTTAATCTGACGCCCCAACTGCGCGAGGCCAGCCTCGTCAACGGCACGGTGGACTTCATCTCCGGCCATTATTTCTCGTCGTTTCTTGATCTCAAGGCGCGCGGCGTGAACCCCGACGATATCGTCGCCATCCGTTACAGCGAGGCAGGCATGGATGTTTACGGCAACGGCATCATCGTCTCGCCTGAAATGGCCAAGAATCCGGCAGCCGTTCAGGGCTTCCTGCGGGCCACCGTGAAAGCCTGGAAAGAGGTTATCGCCAATCCGGCACTCGGCATCGCGGCCGCCAAGAAGCGCGATCCGCTGATCGACGACAAGCTGGAGATGGAGCGACTGCAGCTCTCGCTTTCCACAAACGTGCTGACGCCGTGGGTCAAGGCCAACGGACTGGGCGACGTGGACCCCGCCCGTTTCGCCCGCTCTGTGAAGGATGTGGCGGATGCCTTCGGCCTTCCGGCAGCCCCGGCACCGGACAAGGTGTTCACCAACCAGTTCCTGCCGCCCAAGGCAGAGCGGATGATGCAGTAGCTGTTGTTCCTTCCCCCTTGCGGGGGAAGGTGGCCTTTGCGTCGGCAAAGGTCGGATGAGTGGTCACGCTGACCACTCAGACCTGGTTGACCCCTCATCCGGTCGGCATCCGCCGACCACCTTCTCCCGCAAGGGCAGAAGGGGAGTAGCCCCCATGACCCAACGCCAATCTGATGTCATCAAGGCCGTCATGCCCTGGGCAGTGATGGGCGGCCTCCTGCTGATCTGGGAACTCGCCTGCATCGGCTTTGGTGTACAGGAGATAGTTCTTCCGCGCCCAACCCGCATCTTCGAGGTCATGGTCAACCGGGCCGATATCCTGCTCCGGTTCTGTCTTGAAACGCTGTGGACGACTGTTGCGGGTTTTGCCCTCGCCATCGTCTTCGGCCTGCTGCTTGGGCTTGCGGTCGGCGCGTCGCCTTTCGTTTATGCGGGGCTCTATCCGCTGCTGATCGCCTTCAATGCCGTGCCCAAAGTCGCCATCGTGCCGATCCTGATGATCTGGCTTGGTGTGGGTGCTTTGCCCGCCATCATCACGGCCTTCGTGATTTCGTTCTTCCCCATCGTCGTGAATGTTGCCACTGGCCTCGCCACAATCGAGCCCGAATTGCAGGACGTCATGCGTTCGCTGGGGGCGTCCCGCTGGGACACGCTCACCAAGATCGGCATTCCGCGCACCATGCCCTATCTTTTCGGCAGCCTGAAGGTGGCGATCACGCTGGCCTTTATCGGCTCTGTCATTTCCGAGACGGTCGGCGGCAACCGGGGCATCGGATTCCTGATGCTCTCGGCTGGCGCGCGCAATGACACGGCAACAACCTTTGCCGGCCTTTTCTCCATCGCCATCATGGGCGTGCTGATGTATGCGCTTTGCGCGCTCGTCGAGCAGCGGATGACCCGCTGGGCTTTCCGTGGCGAACTGATGCAATAGGGTGCGTGATGCTCAAGACAACAATTGCAGGCTCCTTGCCCAAGCCGCTCTGGCTGGCCGAACCCGAGAAGCTCTGGGCACCCTGGCGCCTGGAAGGCGCGGCGCTGGAAGAGGGCAAGCGCGATGCCACCATCCTGGCGGTCAAGCTTCAGGAAGACGCCGGCCTCGACATCGTGGGTGACGGAGAACAGGCACGTGTGCATTTTGTCCATGGTTTCCTGGCCAATCTCGACGGAATCGACTTCGCGAAGAAGAC
>JANMFA010000260.1:0-2612 GCA_031377545.1 Hyphomicrobiales bacterium
GCAGCCGAGGCACCCGACACAGCAACCAGACCGGTTGCCGAGGCGAGAAGAAGACTCTTGAAGAGCTTCATGGTTAACCTCCAAAGTTGAGACCCAAAAAAAACGGGAGCTTCAGGTTTCCGTTTGAGGTTGCCCTCGCCCTTCACCTTTCCCCCTGTACCCGCGACCACCGACTTTTCTTATTCCGGCAGGCGCAGAAGGAACGACTGGGGAGCCCCCTGTCGCCCTGTTTTCCTGACACAGTGGATCAGGCCCGGCAACCGCCGTGGCATCCTCATCGGGGTTCCGGGGGGTGTTTTCAGGGGGCTGTTGCCAAAACGCCACGGTTTGGCCATGCATTTGAGCCGTTGGGGTAACTTCTTGTTAAGAATTGCGCGCGGATTTGGCCGATTTGGTCGTGCAAGATGTTGATAGTAGTATCAAAATTCGATTGCAGACCCATTCTGGCAAGGATTTGGCAGGGATGGCGAAAATGCGGCTGTTCCGGGTGACTGCGGCTGCCTTTGCCGATTCTGGAGCATTCTTCGAAGCTGCAATGCAACAGTGCCGCTTGTGTTGTGAAGGGAATGCGCAGGGGAGCGATTCGGGCGGGCTCTGCTTCATCCCTCCCCCTTGTGGGGAGGGTGGCGAGTAGTGCGAGCCGGGAGGGGGCACGCGGCTACCTCCGGCGAGCGCAGCGCAACCCCCGCCCGACCCTGCGCTTCGCTTCGGGCCACCCTCTCCCCGCAAGGGGGAGGGATGAGCGCCATCGACGCCAACCAGTCGCAATGCTATTTCGACACGCCATGCGAATTGCCCTCATCCACGCGCTCCGCCATTCCCCGCCGCCCATCGAACAGGCGTTTCGCGCGATTTGGCCGGACGCCATCCTGATGAACCTGCTCGACGACAGCCTGTCCGCCGATCTGGCCCGCGATGGCAGCCTCACGCCCCGGATGACGGAGCGGTTCCTGACGCTCGCGCGCTATGCGGTTGATACGGGAGCGGATGGCATTCTCTATACCTGTTCGGCCTTCGGGCCCTGCATCGATGCCGTGAAACAGGCGTTTCCAGCCATTCCGGTGCTCAAGCCGAACGAGGCGATGATCGAGGAAGCCCTGACAATGGGCGGTACGATTGGATTGCTGGCGACATTCGCGCCGACACTCGCGTCAATGCTGCCCGAATTTCCGCCCGGCGTGACCGTGAAGCCAAGGCTGATCGAGGGCGCGCTGGCAGCGCTCGACCGCGATGACGGCGCGGAACACGACCGGCTTGCCGCTGCCGTTGCCACGGACATGGCGGATTGCGACGTGATCGCGCTGGCACAGTTCAGCCTGGCACGGGCGGCCAGTGCGGTCGCGAGGGCGTCCGGACGTCCGGTTTTGACGACACCCGACAGCGCCGTGCGCAAATTGCGCGGGCTTCTGACCTAGACCGGCAGCCTCACGCTGGCCCGAAGCCCGCCCAGCGGACTGTCGGACAGCAGGATATCGCCACCATGGGAGCGCGCGATGTCCCGCGAAATCGCCAGGCCAAGGCCGGAGCCGCCATGGTCCTGGTTGCGCGCTTCGTCCAGCCGCAGGAAGGGCCGGAAGACATCATCGCGCATTTCCGCCGGGATTCCCGGTCCGTCATCATCCACATGCACCGTCAGATACCGCGCGTCATGCACGGCAGTGATCTGGATATCGTCGCCGTAGCGCGCCGCATTGGAGACCAGATTGCCCAGAAGCCGCCGGAAGGCATCGCGGCGCAGCGTCACGTTGGTATCACCCTCCAGCACCAGCGTGGTGGGATGGCCCTGGCGCTCGGCATCGGCCTTGAATTCTTCCAGCAGCGCCCGGAGATCGGTGGTTTGCGCCACTTCGCCCGCATCGCCGCGGGCGAAAGCCAGATAGGCCTCCAGCATGCGGGACATTTCATCCACATCGCGCTTCAGGTCGTCGACTTCGGGGCTTTGCTGCAGCATTTCCAGCGACAGGCGAAAGCGCGTCAGAACAGTGCGCAGGTCATGGCTGACGCCGTTGAGCATTGTGGTGCGCTGTTCGATCTGCCGGGCGATGCGCCGTTTCATATCCATGAACGCGGCACCCGCGCGCCGCACCTCCCGCGCGCCACGCGGGCGAAAGTCGATGTCGCGCCCCTTGCCGAAATCTTCCGCCGCATCCGCCAGCGCGAGGATCGGCTTGATCTGGTTGCGCAGGAAAAGCACCGCCACTGTCAGCAGGATCAGCGATGTCCCCACCATCCAGACAAGGAAGATATGGGCGTTGGACGCATAGGTCTGGCTGCGCCGCGCAATCACGCGCATCACGGCATCATCCAGTTTCACCCGGATTTCCACCATGTTGGAGCGACCGACGGTGTCGATCCAGAACGGGCGACCGACCCGCAGGCGAATCTCGTTGGACAAGGCCGTGTCGAGAAAGCTGAAGAACGGCTTCGGGCTGATGCGCGGCAGGGGATCATTCGGCAGGATATCCACATCCAGCCCCAGCTTCTGTTCCGCGATATCGGTGAGCACGCGACCGTTGACATCCTTGCGCGGCAGCTTGTCATAAATCTCCACCAGCGCAGCGATATCAGAAGCCACGGACGCCGAAAGGCGGTTGGTCACGGTCTGCCAGTGC
>JANMFA010000272.1:0-4297 GCA_031377545.1 Hyphomicrobiales bacterium
CTGTGGTTCTCCCTCATCGGTCTGCCTCCTTCTCCCAAGGGAGAAGGGAAGCACGGTCCCGAAACGCAAAAAAGCCGCCCGGAGGCGGCCTTTCGCTTGGGCTTGAACCCTCCGGCGGTCAGAACTTGTAGTTTACGCCCGCGCGGACGATGTTTCCGGTGTTCTTGACATCATAGTTGACGGAGAAGTTTGCCGCTCCTGTGCGAAGACCAATGTAATTGGACTTGCCGAGATCGTAGTACAGATACTCTATCTTCGCCGTGATGTTGTTGGTGAAGGCATATTCCGCACCAGCACCCAGCACGTATCCTGTCTTCGAGGAACTTGAGGAGCCAACGTACCGGAATGCAGGATTGAACACGACGTCGGCATATTGCGTGAAGCTGTCGTTCTTGATGTTTGCGAACATGACACCACCGGTGCCGTAAACGAGCAATCTATCGATTGGCGTGAAGCCCACGCGACCGCGGATCGTTCCGAAGTAATCCATCTTGGATTCAGTCTGTGACGCGGAGATCGGCTGGAAGCCGCCCGCTGTCAAAGGCAACCCCTGGACGCCGCCGGTTTTCTTCATGGTTGAAAACTGGAAATCAGCCTCGATACCCACAACGAAAGCGTTGATCTGATAGTTGTAACCGATTTGCGCACCACCAATGAAGCCATCAGGCTTTGCGGTGTATCCAAAGGGGATGGCACCAAAGGCTGCGGAACTCGGGTTCTGAGTCACATCAACCTTGGACTCGCCCCAGCCGTAGCCCGCATTCAGACCGACGTAGAATCCGGTCCAGGTGAAGGCCGGAGCCACGAACACCGGCGCGACTGACTTGCGCGGCAGGTCGGCGGCAGATGCACCTGATGCGATGGTCAGCGCCAGCAGGCTGGCGGCTGCAAAAAGTGCCTTCGACATGTCAAATTTCCCTCAGTTGCAAAGGAGCAAAGCACTCCCGATGTATTTCCCTGTCCACTTTCGGCCGGATGAACTGCCTGACTTAGCGTTGAAATCGCCGCGTGTTTTGGGATCGAGTCAGGCTCACGTGCATCGAAAGATTACCAATCTCTTACCCGATCAGCCCGAGCGGAGTCCAGCCCGTGGCGGAAATGTGGTGGATTCAGGCGGGGAGTGTGGCAAAGGGGTGACAGGGTTGGGTCACCTTCCGCCTTGGGGGAAGGTGCCCTGCGGAGCAGGGCGGATGAGGGAGAATCCCTGCCGTCTGCGGTTCTCCCTCATCCGTCCGCCTCCGGCGACCATCCCCGATCAAGTCGGGGACAGGCTCTTCTCCTGAGGGAGAAGGAAAAATGCCTCACCCACCGCCCGCCCCGTAGGGCGGCTTGGGAATCGCCTGATGGGCCTGCCTGAGCGCGGCGGACCAGCGCTCGCGCAGGTCGTGGAAATACGGTTCCCCCGCCTCGATCCTGCGGCGGACATCGAAGCCGATGGAATCGCGGCTCTGCACGATGAGATCCACCGGCAGGCCGACGCCGAGGTTGGAGCGCATGGTCGAATCCATGGAGATCAGGCCAAGCTTCAGTGCGTCATACATGTCGGTGGAATATTGCACGGCGCGGTCGAGGATGGGCTTGCCGTATTTGTGCTCGCCGATCTGCAGGAAGCAGGTGTCCTGAGTCGCCTCGATGAAATTGCCTGCCTTGTAGAGCATGAACAGCCGCATGTGCTCGCCCTTGATCTGGCCGCCCAGCAGCATCGTCACGTCGAAGGCGGACGCATGCTGCTCCAGCGCGTTGCCGTCGATCTCGAAGACCTTGCGGATGGCCTTGCCGACGAACTGCGCCGCCTCGAACATGGTCGGCATGTCGATCAGGCGCTCGACCTTCTTCGTCTCAGGGTCCTTGATGCCCTCGCGCAGGTGCGAAACGATCGACTGCGTGACCGCGAGATTGCCAGCGGTACACAGCGAAAACAGCTTCTGGCCGGGCTTTTCGAACACGTGCAGCTTGCGGAAGGTCGCCACGTTGTCGAGTCCGGCATTGGTGCGGGTGTCAGCCATCATCACGAGGCCCTGATCCACCAAAATACCAACGCAATAGGTCATGCCCTGATCCATCAATCCCTGCTGTTCCCGGCGCTGTGATAGCGGCCCGCAGGACAGCAAGCAATTGGCGGACCAGAAAGTTTGCGGGAGAAACCTCAGCTGATGCCGCGGGCACCCTTCCGGAAGAGCGAGGACAGCGTTTCCCGGCTGTTGGCATAGACGATATCGTCAACCACCCGGTGGCAAGTCATTGTCCCGTGGTGCTCGCGGCAGTGCGTGCGCGTGACGCGTCACGCCTCCTCCATCGCCCGGCCCTGCTTCACCTCGACGCTGACCATCAGCTGTTCGTCATCCCCGCCGACGCGCGCGCCGCGAATGGGGGCAGCGTCGAGGTAATCCTGTCCAATGGCGACGCGGGCGTAACGCTCGGTGATGCAGACTCCGTTCGCAGGATCAAAACCGACCCAGCCGATGCCGTGCAGATAGGCCTCCGCCCAGGCGTGGCCCGCCATCTGCTGCTCGGTGTCGGTGCGCAGGTAATATCCTCCGGCGTAGCGCGCCGGGATGCCCAGCGAGCGGGCGCAGGCAATGAACACATGCGCCAGATCCTGACAGACGCCCGAGCGCTGCTCAAACGCCTGCATCGCGGTCGTGGAAGCCGTGGTATCGCCGATCATGAAGGCGAAATCGGCGTTGATCGACGCCATCAGCGCATGCACCGTGGCAAGCTTGTCACCGCCCTCGCCGCCAGCGATCATGCGTGCGTAGTGGCGCAGTTCCGGTTCCACGCGGGTCAATGCGGTGTCCCTGAGCCAGAATGCCAGGGGAAAGCGCTCCACGGTGCCGTCGATCACGCCTTGCCGGTCCGCCGTGTCGATCTCGCCTTCGGCGACAATTTTCATTTCCTTCACCGGTCCATCCTCGGTGAAGGTGTGGGTGATGTTGCCAAACGCGTCTTCGTTGCGGTCGAGGCGGCAATCCGCATCAATCTCGACGCGCCAGCGGCGCACGAACTGGCCGTCATGGCTGCGTGGCGTCAGCCGCAGGATCTGCACGGCGGATGTCGCCGGACGCCCGTAGGTGTAGTGTGTCTCATGTCTGATTTTCAGGCGCATTCTTGTTCCTCAGAGCAGGTACTGCTCTGTCACCGCCGCCCCCAGCGCGTTGTTGCTGGAGATAAACACCGTCAGGAACTCGTGCAACCCTGACTGGAAGAGATCATCGATGTTCTGGTTCTGCAATTTTGCATAGGTCGCACGGGCGATGCGCTGTGCCTGCCCCTGACGGCCGTATTGCTCGGCCAGTCCATCGAGCTGGCGGTTGAGGTTCTCGTAGGACGAGATCAGCGAACGCGGCTGCTCCGGCCGCAGGATCATGAAATCCGCGACCAGCCAGGGCTTCACATTGTCGCGGTAAACCCAGTTGTACGACGTCAGCGCACCCACCGCGCGCAGAATTGCCGACCACTGGAAATAGTCGAGCCCGCCGCCCACCGGCTCGGTTTCCGGCAACAGCACATGGTATTTCACGTCCATCAGGCGCGCGATGTTGTCGGAGCGTTCGAGGAACATGCCGATGCGCTGGAAGCGGAAATGATCCGTGCGCAGCATGGTGCGATAGGCCGCGCCATCAAAGCGCAGCGAGGCTTCCTGGATGATCGCCAGAAACTTGGCGAGCTGGCTGGGATCAATGTTCTTCAGCTTGAACTTCTGCACCTCGTGCCAAAGACCGTTGATGATCTCCCACATCTCGGTCGTCAGCGCCGTGCGCACGGAACGGGCGTTGGTCCGGGCCGTCTCGACGCAAATGCGGATGGAGGACGGATTGGCTTCCGATGCCACGATGTACTCGATGACATTGGCCCGCGTCGCCTGGCTGTAGCTGTTGTAGAACGCCTCGCCACATCCCGCCGTGGCAATGGCGCTTTCCCATTCGCTGGAGGCCCCTGCATAGGCCGAGGGCAGCGTGGCCAGACGCTCGGCAACGCCCAGGATGCGGGCCAGATTCTCGGCCCGCTCGATATAGCGGGAAAGCCAGTACAGGCTGTCAGCTGTGCGCGAAAGCATGATCAGTGGACTCCAGGCGGCGAAAGATCACCTTCGACCACCCACGTGTCCTTGGTGCCGCCGCCCTGCGACGAGTTCACGACCAACGAGCCCTCCTTCAGGGCAACGCGGGTCAGGCCGCCGGGCACGACACGCACGCCATCCGATCCGCACAGGACATAGGGCCTGAGATCGACATGGCGCGGGGCCATGCAATTGTCGACGAAACAGGGCACGGTGGACAGTGCCAGGGTCGGCTGG
>JANMFA010000280.1:0-2600 GCA_031377545.1 Hyphomicrobiales bacterium
CCGGTCGACCGCTGGAAGCCGATGCCGGTCCTGATTACCAATCCGGATGAGATGCAGCGCTGCCGAGGCATGCGGATGGGTTATGCGCCCCTTCTGCAATTGCTCGAGCCGGCGCGCGACGCCGGCTACAAGCGCATGGCAATCATTGGCATCCCCTGTCAGGTCTATGCTCTGCGCGCGCTGGAGCGGGAACTTGGCTTCGAGCGCATCTACGTGATCGGAACACCTTGTTCGGACAATACGACCACCGCGAACTTTCATGACTTTCTCGGGCTGCTTTCGGAAAATCCGGAAAGCATCACCTATCTGGAATTCCGGGCCGACTACCACGTCGAACTGCGCTTCGCTGATGGCCGCAGGCGGGAAATTCCCTTCCTGAAACTGCCGCTGTCCAAGCTTTCGCCGGATTTCTTTCCGCTGACCTGCAAGACCTGTGTCGACTACACCAATTCCCTCGCCGATATCACGGTGGGCTATATGGGCGGCGAAGGCGAGCAGTGGCTGCTGGTGCGCAACGCGCGGGGAGAGGAACTGCTCAACCTCATCCGCGACGATGTCAGGCTTTCAACGCCGGGAAGTGCTGGAAAGCGTTTTGGCCCCGTCAAGGGCTTCCTGAAGAATGTCGAACTTGCAGCGGGTGGTCTGCCGCTCCGCCAGATGCCAGACTGGCTAAGGGGGATCGTAGGCTGGCTGATGCCCAGATTAGGGCCTCGCGGACTGGAATTCGCCCGGGCACGCGTCGAGATGAAAGGGGTGGAAACCGTGCTGCATCTGCGCCGCGAACTGCCTTCGCGCATGAAATGGATGATTCCTGCGCATCTCTGGAGGATTGTCGCGCCCTATGGGCTGGAGCCCAGGGCGAGCGAAGCGCCCGACAGCGCACGCGACAAAAGCATCTGAACGGACGGCCCCAATGGCGTGATCATCACACGCCCTTCCTCGAACCCGGCGGCAGAAAAGCATCGGACAGCCGCGCGCTGGCGTGGTGATGGCAAGCCCACGATCAGCTGGATCGACGGGGCTCCAAGCGTCGCTTCAGCAGCGATGCGCAAAGCGCGGCGACCGTACCCCTTCCCGAGATCCGCCGCGCCACCAATGAACAGACGGATCGCCACTGTTTCCACCACGAACCCCAGCTCTTTCAGGACCAGCGCATCATTGGCGTGAACCAGCTCGAGATAGCCGATGCGGTCGCCGTTCCGGCGGATCATGAACGGCGCACGCCAGGCCTCTTCCATCGCGGACACGCAATCGCTGCGTGCGGCCGAAATGCGCGCTTCGAGCGATCCGCCATGCGGCAACCAAGTACGCTCAAGATGCGATGCCGCGAGCCAGTTTTCCAGACGGCCGATATCAACGGGCATCACCGGCACCAGCGACAAGGTACCGTGCGGCTGGCCCGGGTGTTCGTACCAGCTTTCGGCATTGATCGTGGTGAGAAGGGCCAAAGAATTTCAGGACACAAGTGGCAGGCGGGTCGCCTGGCTGGCGGCGATCTGCCATTCGCCACTGACCCTGGTCAGGACCTGGGTCCAGCGGAAGTCATAGGACTTGCCGTCCTGCGCGTTCACTATGGGGCTGCGGCCTGAAACGATTGCCATATCCGAACCATGGATACGGATGGAAAGTTCACTGGCCGATGCTGTCTCTATCACTGCCTCTCCGGCCAGCAGCGCAATGATGCGCGTGTCACGACCATCGACCTTGCCGGTGCCATGCACGTGAGTGAAGCTTTCCGCATACATTTCCTTCAGTTTCGCGATGTCCTTGCCGCTCACAGCAGATTTCAGATCGTTGCGGAAAGTCAGGATCTGCTTTTCGAGATCAGCGCGCCGCTCATCGTTCAGTTCGTGATGAGGGTGTGCGATGGCACCACCGGAGACTGCAACGGCGGCGAGGCTAAGGACAGCAAGGCGACGATTGATCATGGAAGCTCCTTCGGCATGTACTTTCACCTACCGTGACAAGAGTTCGCCAGAGGGTAAAGTCGATTCATGGAAATATTCGCTGTCTACGGGTTCTGACGGACCATGGAGCCCACCGCTCTCTACCGCCCGCCCGCTCCTCGACCGCAATCGCCGGTTCGCGCCCTCCTGAATGCCGCCTTCAAGGGCGACCGCGATCTTCTGACGCTGCTGCCTGAGGATGCGTACCGGGCGCAGGTGAGCCCGCTAGGCCGTTCGCGACGCTCGATCCTGCTCGTCAACGCACCGGAGGAAATAGGCCCTATCCTTGCCAATGCATCGGGCATCTATCCCAAGAACGACCTGATGGTTGGAGCATTGGAGGGACTTGTCGGAAACTCGATCTTTGTCTCGGACGGGGCCGCATGGCGGCGCCAGCGGCAAATGATCGATCCCGCCTTCTCCCATATGCGGATCAACACCGCTTTCGCCTCCATGGTTGGTGCTGTCGATGAGTGCGAGACGCGCTTCGATGATCTCGCAGGTGCGCAGCAGCCATTCTCGCTTGATGCCGCCATGAGCTATCTCACGGCTGATATCATCTGCCGGACGATCTTCTCCCGGCCGTTTGACACAGGAATTGGCCAGGATGTGTTCCACGCCGAGCACCAGATAGGTCCGGGCCACCTGCAAGCG
>JANMFA010000292.1:0-8701 GCA_031377545.1 Hyphomicrobiales bacterium
AGTTCACGATCAACGCGCTCAGCGACAATCGGCTTGGCGGTGACGGCTATATCATTCTTTTCAACCGGTTCAATTGCATTCTCGGTCAGGCTGAACCCGTCATCCACTGTTTCGTCTGCGCCGTCATCAGGATGGTGGCCATTGGAATGCGCTGTCCGCTTGCGCTTGTCGCGGCGCATCTGCTTGCCGATGCGCTCGACGATCTGGCTGACACTGGAATAGGCATCGTGGGCCATGCCAGAGACGCGCATCACCGCACCTGTATCGAGATGTACCGTGCAATCCGCGCGAAAGCCCGTGCCTTCCTTCTCGACCGTAACCCTGCTGCGAAAGCCACCATCAAAATACTTCACCACTGCATCGTGGATACGTTCCTCTGCCTGCCCTCGCAGGCTTGCGCCTATGTCAAGATTCTTGCCAGAGACACGAACGTCCGACGTGCGTTGAAGCATGGGCTTCCTCCTTCGCCTGTTGATGCCAAGCGGCCCGCAAACCGAAGCAGCTTGGGCTTGATGAAGGTAGGAGTCCGCTTGGGCAGTGTCAACGCGAAGGAAGCGCCTTCTTTTCCCGCCGCCTGAGAGCGGATGACGGAATGCGCATGGCCTCGCGATACTTGGCGACAGTTCGCCTTGCAATATCAACGCCTTGCAGCTTAAGCGCGCTCACAAGCGCGTCGTCCGACAGGACGTCCGAGGCGTTCTCACCATCGATCAATTGTTTGATCCTGAAGCGGACGGCCTCGGCTGAATGGGCGTCCTCGCCGCCAGAGCCGGCTATGGAGGCAGTGAAGAAGTATTTCATCTCGAATATGCCGCGCGGCGTCGCCATGTGTTTGTTGGATGTGACGCGCGAAATGGTGGATTCGTGCAGGCTTACGGCCTCGGCAATCGTCTTGAGATTCAACGGTCTGAGGTGCTGGACACCGTAGAGGAAGAACGAATCCTGCTGCCGCACGATCTCGCTTGCGACCTTCAGGATGGTCTTGGCCCGCTGCTCAAGGCTGCGGGTCAGCCAGTTGGCGGTGGCCCAGGCCTCATCGATGAAAGACTTGCCTGCCGGGTCTTTGGTGCGCGAAACGCGAGCGTAATAGCTCTTGTTGGCGATTACGCGGGGCAACGCATCGCTGTTGAGCTCGACCGCCCAGCTGCCGTCGGGAGCCGCCCTAATAAAGACATCCGGAATAATGCTCTGCACGGGCTCGCCGCCGAAGATCAGGCCCGGCTTGGGATCGAGGCGGCGAATCTCGCCCACCATATCCGCCAGATCCTCCTCGTCCACACGGCATAACCGGCGCAATTGCTGGTAGTCCCGCTTCGCCAGCAGATCGAGATGACCGACGAGCGTGGCCATGGCTGGATCGAAACGGTCGCTCTCGCGCAGCTGCAGCGCCAGACATTCCGCCAGCGAGCGTGCCCCCACGCCCGTCGGCTCGCATTGCTGAACCACGGCCAGGACGCTTTCGACATCCTCGATTTCTGCACCCAGGCGCAGCGCGATGTCTGCGACCGGTTCGGTGAGATACCCGGTGTCGTCGATGCTTTCGATCAGCGCGAGGGCAATGCCCCTGTCACTGCTGGTGGCAAGCAAAGGCAGTGTCTGGTTTTCGAGATGGTCATGCAGCGAAAGGCCGGCAGCGGCAAAGCTGTCGAACCCGGTCCCGTCATCATCAAACGATCCACCCTTGAGCCCACGACTGCCGCCGTCCAGCGAAGGCAGGCTCGGTCCTTCCTGCTGGGCCGATCTGGGCGAGGCGGCGGTCGAGGCATCGTCGGGGAAGGCGTTGCTGAGATCGGTGCCGATGTCGCTTTCGATGGCCGCGCGGTCGGTGCGCAACTCGTCGCTGGCCCAATCGCCCTCGGTCTGGATCGTCGGGATGTCGCCACCTGTTTCCTTCTGGACGAAGGGGGCGTCGTCGGGGTCGTCGCGCCGCTCCAGCAACGGGTTGCGTTCCAACTCCGCCTCGACATAGCTCGCGAGTTCCACCGTGGACAGCTGCAACAGTTTGATCGCCTGCAGAAGCTGCGGCGTCATGACCAGCGATTGCGTCTGGCGAAATTCGAGGCGTGGACCAAAGGCCATGGGTCCGAGATTATCCTTGTCCGGGCGAGAGGGAAATAGACCCCCTGCATATACGGCATGTTCTTTGCTTGTAGTTAAATAAGTTTGACCCAGGCGATTGATAGCGGCCTCATTCCTTCTGCTGCCCGTGACAAGTCCGGTGAAGATCGCTAAGGAAAAGCTTCGCAGGGACCCTGCCGCTGGAGTAAAGTCAGTTTGCTTGATCCTTCCCGCCGCCCGTTCGCGCCCCGTCAGCCCAAGAAAAAAGACATCGACCTTGAGGACGAGGCCCGGTTCCTGAAATCCTGGCTGGAAAATCCGCTGAAGACAGGTGCGGTTGCGCCTTCGGGAAAGGCACTGGCGGCCAAGATGGCGGCGAGCATCGATCCTGTTGTTCCAGGCCCCATCGTGGAGCTTGGTCCGGGAACAGGTCCGGTGACGCAGGCGCTTCTTGCGCGCGGCATTGCTCCCGAGCGGCTGTTTCTGGTGGAGTACAGCGCCGATTTCGCCAAACTGCTGCGGAACCGGTTTCCGGCAGTCAATGTCATACAGGGCGATGCCTATGCTCTCGCCGAGACGCTGGCAGATCATATCGACGAGCCGATTGCGGCGATCGTCTCAAGCCTGCCCCTGCTGACACGGCCGGACAAGCAGCGCACGCATCTGCTTCAGACCGCATTCAACATGATGTTGCCGGGCAGCCCATTCGTGCAATTCACCTACATGAATTCGTCGCCCGTGCCGCTGTCCAGCAGCTTTGAAGCAACGGTGTCGCGGCGTGTCTGGAAAAACCTGCCGCCGGCAAGGGTCTGGACCTATCGCCGTCCCACGGTGTGATCAGGCGGCGAAGCGGTCGGGATTGTTGCCGTAGTAGTCTATGTAGCGCGGATCGATGTCGCAGACGCGCAGGATGATCAGGATATCCGTCGTTCCGAACTGCTGGTCGATCACGGCACCGTCGCCGATCTTTGCCCCAAGCCGCAGATAGCCCTTCACCAGCGGCGGAAGGTTCGCCAGCGCCCGCTTCGGGTTGACGGACTCCTTTGGAAGGACGTTCATCGGGCGAAATCGGACATCCACGGCCTTGGCGTCCCATTGCTCGGATGGGCGTGCGAAGTGATGCAGAAAGGCGAGTTCCTCCCGCATCTGCTCGGGGCGGATGCCCTCAAGGCTGGCGCAGCCGATCATCACGTCGATCCGGTGGTGCAGCACATAGGCCCAGATGCCTTGCCACAGCAGTTCCACCGTCTTCTTGTTGCGATAGGGTGCCAGCACGCAGGACCGGCCAAGCTCAAGAAAGCGCTGGTCGGTATGGCGGTTGATCAGGGGATCGATGTCGAACTCGCCTGCGCTGTAAAAACCGAAATTTGCCTCCGCCACGTCCTGACGGAGCAGGCGATAGGTGCCGACAACCTTCGGGCGTTTGACTTTCATCGGTCCGGCGCGATGCTCGTGGTCGATGACCAGAAGGTGGTCGCAGACTCGGTCGAATGCATCCTTGTCGCGGCGCACCAGCTTGTGGTGAGCGGGCGCCACCGCCGACATTTCCTCGTAGAACACCTTGTAGCGCAACCGCTGTGCCTTGCGGATTTCCTTGCGTGTCGTGGCGAGGCGCACTTCCAGTGGACCGATACGGCCGAGCGACACGGGCAAGCCCATCGTGTCGCGGACGACGTCTCGGCGCAGCATCTTGCCGCCGGGTCCGCCGGTTTGGCCTTTCATCAGGATCGGACGCATGGAGTCGAACATCTTGCGAAGGTTGGTCGTCACGGCGAACTGCACGATTCGGGCTCCTGCTCGACAATGCGAAACGGGAACCAGTTTTCACCGACAGAATTGTGACGAAGCCCAGCGGAATTCAAGGCATTTCGCGGGTCAGGCCGCGCGTTTCAGCCTTTGCTGACGCAGGGCCGCATCCTGCATGAAGGCGTTGATCGCGTTCCGGTCCATGGGTTTGGGCAGGAAGACATCAAATCCTGCCGCAAGACAGGCCGCGCGATCTTCCGCGAAAGCATTTGCCGTGACAGCTGCGATCAGCATCGGCGCATGACCCGCGGCACCTTCTACCGTCCGGATGTGTTTGACGACGGTCTTGCCATCCATCCCGGGCATTCGGACATCCATGACCACCGCCTCAAAGGCGATGCTGGTGCCGTGAATGGAGGCCAGCGCGGCGGAAAGCGCGGATGTACCATCCTTGACCCATGTGACACATGCGCCACTTTTCTCCAGCAGCTTCGTGGCCAGCAGTGCGTTGATCTCGTTATCCTCCGCCAGCAGCACGGAAATACCGGCGCGAGGCATGGCCTCGGCTTCGGGCGTCTGGTTCGGCGAAATCATGACGACGGGAGTCGTCTCGCTCAACATCGCGAAGAGAGAACGGGACCGGATCGGCTTGACGAGATAGCCATCGAACCCGGCCTCTGCGGGGGAGCCAAAACTGCGGCGCTCGTAGGGTGACAGCATCACGAGGCGCTGGGTTACACCACTGTTGCGGGCTGCGATGGCGAGCTGTCGGGTCTCTTCCACGCCCAGCCCGCAGTCGATGATGGCCAGATCAAACCGCGACCTTGCGATCTCCGCCAGCGCGGCATGGGCGTGGCTCGCCAGACGGACATCCGCCCCTTGCTCGCGCAGGCGACGCGCCAGGAAATGTCCCTCGAACGGGCCATTCGCGGCGACAAGTACGGTCTTGCCGTCCAGATCCAGCTCGGGTGGCGCATCGGGCGCACCACCCAGAGCGACGCGCAGCGGCACCTTCACCGTGAATGTCGCGCCAAGGCCGGGCTCGCTCTCCACCTTGATGCTTCCGCCCATGCGCTCCATCAGTTTGCGCGAGATCGCCAGCCCCAGTCCGGTGCCTTCGTTGCGCTTGCTGCCGGAGCCGTCGGCCTGTTCGAACTCGCCGAAGATGGCCTCGAGCTTGTCCGTTGCGATACCGGGACCGGTATCCTTGATCTCGACCGTCACGCCGTGAACATCGGCCGACAGTGCAACGCCGACGCCGCCCTTCTCCGTAAACTTCACAGCATTGCCCGCCAGATTGAGCAGGACCTGCCGCAGCCTTGCAGCATCACCCACAACCTCCCGCGGTGTCGTAGGATCGATCGACAGTGCGATTTCGAGGCCCTTGCCCTGAGCGCGCGGGGCCAGCAGTTCAACCACGCCCTCGGTAATCTGGTGCAGATCAAAGCTCTCCGACGCCAGATCAGCCTTCCCGGCCTCGATTTTGGAGAAGTCGAGAATTTCGTCGATCAGCGACAGCAGGGCTTCGCCGGAGGTCTTGATGGCGCGCACATAGGTGCCCTGCTCGGGTTGCAGCGGTGTCTCCAGCAGCAGACCGGCCATGCCCAGAACACCGTTCAGCGGTGTGCGTATTTCGTGGCTGACCGTAGCGAGGAAGCGCGATTTCGCCTCATTCGCTGCTTCCGCACGGCGGCGCTCGGTGATGTCGCGACCGACAGCATAATGTTCGACGAGCAAGCCTTCACGGTTGCGGATGGGCAGCACGGACCATGCAATCCAGCGCTCCTGACCATTGTGCATGATGGCCTGATCATAGCGTTCTGCCATCTCGGCACCGTTGTCGCGCGCCATGCGCTCGCCAGGGAAATCGAAAGGCGAACCGACGAGTTGCTCTGATGATACGCCTGCGACGGTGCAGAAAGCGCTGTTGGCAGCGCGGATGGTGCCGGATAGGTCGCGGCTGACAACCAGATCGTTCTGGCTTTCGAGCAACCGCCGCTGGTGTTCCATCGTCTCGGTCAGCGAGAACAGCTTGTCCGCCAGGATCTCGGCTCTCTCATCGGCGGCTTTCACCTTCTCCTCGGAGCGGATCAGGTCGCGCAGCAGCCATACGGAAGCAACAACCGCCAGAGCAGCCGCAGCGTTCAGCGCGAAGGAAAAAGCTCCAGGATCGATATCAAAGGGCACGGATGTTTCATTCCCACGTTCAATTCAACCGGAAGAATGCACCGAACCTGTTGACGGAGCGTGGATTTCGCGTGGCAGAACCGCCACAGCGATGACGTATGGTATGGTTTTGGGCCGTGCTTCTGTCAGAATGGTTTCGCGAGCGTTGCGAAGACGCGATGGATTAGGCCCGCCGGATTTACGGTTCGTCTAGGCTGCGATCCGCTCGTGCATTGCGCGGTATGACAACGCCTCCGCCAGATGGATGCGCCCGACATCCTTCGAGCCATCGAGATCGGCGATGGTGCGGGCAACTTTCAACACCCGGTGGAAGCCGCGTGCAGTCAGGCGCAGGCGTTCGGCAGCATCGCGGATGAGTGCCTGGCCGTGGGCGTCGGGCCTTGCGACCTGCTCGATCACGTTGGGGGGAGTCGCTGCATTGAGGACGATGCCGTCGAGTCCCATTGATGCATAGCGCTCGCGCTGGCGCTCGCGTGCTTTCGCCACGCGCTGCGCCACTTCCGCCGAGCCTTCCGCAGGTGGCGGCAAAACAAGGTCCGAGGCGGAAACGGCGGGAACCTCGATCGCGAGATCGATGCGGTCCAGAAACGGACCGGACAGCCGCCCCTGATACTGCGCGATGCATTTTTCGTTGGGCGCACGCTTGCAGGCGTAGCCCGGTTCCGTCGCCCGACCGCAGCGGCAGGGGTTCATCGCCGAGATCAGCTGAAAGCGGGCGGGGTAGGTGACGCGGTGATTGGCACGCGACACCGCGACTTCGCCGATTTCGAGCGGCTGGCGCAGGCTGTCCAGCGCCTGCGGCGAGAACTCTGGCAATTCATCCAGGAACAGCACGCCGTGATGCGCCAGCGACACCTCGCCGGGCTTTGCGTGCAATCCGCCGCCGGTCAATGCCGCCATGCTGGCGGAATGGTGGGGCGCGCGGAAGGGGCGGCGGTCCGTGATGACGCCGTCGGCCAGCACCCCCGCGACGGAATGCACCATGGAGACCTCCAGCAATTCGCGCGGCGAAAGCGGCGGCAGGATGGAAGGCAGACGCGCCGCAAGCATGGATTTTCCTGATCCGGGCGGACCCGAGAACAGCAGGTTGTGACCGCCCGCCGCCGCGATCTCCAGCGCGCGCTTGGCGCTTTCCTGGCCCTTGATATCGCGCAAATCTGGCAGCTCGATGCGGGAGCTTGCCATTTTCGGCTCGGGGCGCGCGAGCGTCTGTGTGCCCTTGAAATGGTTGGCGAGCTGGATCAGCGACAGCGGTGCCAGCACGTCGATATCGCCACCGGCCCAGGCGGCCTCGCTGCCGCAAGCTGCAGGGCAGATCAGGCCGTGATCGCGCCCGTTGGCGGCGACGGCAGCGGGCAGGACACCTGCGACCGCCGTGAGGCTGCCATCGAGCGCCAGTTCGCCCAGCGCTGTGAAGCCTTCCAGCGCGTCGGGCGGGATCGCGCCAATCGCCCCCATGATGCCCAGTGCGATGGGCAGATCGTAATGCGAGCCTTCCTTGGGCAGATCGGCAGGCGCGAGATTGACCACGATGCGTCTTGCCGGAAGGGCAAGGCCGGATGCCGTCAATGCGGCCCGCACACGCTCCTTTGATTCAGCCACCGCCTTGTCCGGCAGGCCGACGAGAACGAAGGCGACATTGCCCGAGGTGATCTGCACCTGCACATCTACCGCCCGCGCCTCAATGCCTTCAAACGCCACTGTGGCGACGCGCGTGACCATGCCGTGGAGATTCCCTTTATCACCCTAGGGTAAGCGGGAGGAAAGGGTGGCTCAAGCGGGCTTTATGTGGGTTAGACCTATGATAAATCGGGGGAATTCAGCCGAGGACCTCAAAAACAGGTTCAGGCTCAGGCGACGCTCAGTCCCTCAACACCGTGCTTGCGGATGAGGTTGCTGACAAGGCCCGACGTGCGTGCCGCATCGACAAAGCGGGTGAGGTAGGCGATCGCGTCGCCCTTGGCCTTCGGCGTCCCGACGGCCTGCTGCACCGTCATGAAACCTCCGTCCAGAATGCGCGCGCCCGGCAGGGATGTGATATCCGTGATCAGGCGCGCACGCAGCCCGGCCAATGCGTCCAATTTCTGGTCGCAAAAATCTCTCAGAGCGTCATCGAGTGTCGATGACCGCACCAGTTCTGCCTTGCGGATGTTGCGGTCGAGCCACAATCCGTATGCGGTGCGGTCCGTGACGGCGATCCGCGCTCCCGGGGCGTCAACGTCGGCGATGGTTTTGAAAGGCGATCCTGCCGGAACGAGATAGGTCGCTTCGATCTCGGCATAGGCCGGGGTGAAGCTGATCACTTCCGCACGCTGCGGTTCGGCGCCGATCAAACCGATGTCCCATTCATCGCGGTTCGCGGCATCTGCGAGGACCCCGGGTGAGGGATAGGTGACGTAGCGGATTTCCAGACCGAGATGGTCGGCAATCGCCTTCGCCATATCGGGTGATACGCCTGCCGGGCCGCCATCGGCTGTGCGGCTGGAAACCAGCAGGAAGTTCGACATGTTGATGCCGGCGCGCAGGACGCCGGTCGGTGCCAGCGCTTTCACGATACCGGTCAGCAAAGGTCCGATGTCCGGGCGGAAGGCGATGGTGCTGCTCACGTGCGGAACCGCTGCTCGATGTAACTGTTGACCATGGTCTTGAACTCGCCTGCGATGCCCGCACCCTTCAACGTCGCGGCCTTCTTGCCGTCGATGAAGACCGG
>JANMFA010000300.1:0-4780 GCA_031377545.1 Hyphomicrobiales bacterium
GATCTGAGTGGTGGCCACATCCGCATGGCCCAGCAGCTGCTGCACGATGCGCAGATCAGCGCCATTCTGAAGGAGGTGGCTGGCGAAGGCATGGCGCAGCACATGCGGACTGACGTGGTCTGCGCCAATTCCAGCGAACCCGGCCACGGATTTCAGATCCCGCGCGAACACCTGTCGCGGCAGATAGCCTGCGGCGCTGTCCGAAGGAAACAGCCAAGGCGAGGGTTTCTCGCCTTCCGTCCTGGCCAGCATCTCGCGCCAGCGCGCCACTGCCACTTTGGCAACATCGGTGAGCGGCACCAACCGTTCCTTGCCGCCCTTGCCCTTGATTATCAGCATCAGCGTGTTGGCGCGGATTGCACTGGCAGGCAGCGCGACAAGCTCGGAAACACGAAGCCCCGTGGCATAAAGCAGCTCAAGCAGGGCTGACATCCGCGCCGATGCAAGCCTGTCACGGAAAGGCCTTGCCTCGTCATTCACGCCCTCCGCTGCAGCGGTCAACAGCCGGTCGACATCGGCAATGGACAGGACTTTTGGCAGTGGCCTGCCCCGCTTTGGACCGCCGATGACGGTCGTGGGATCGTCACCCCGATGTCCTTCGGCATAGAGAAACCTGTGCCATTGCCGCAGTGCGGAAAGGCGGCGTGCGGCGGATGTCGCCTGGAAGCCGCGTTCCGACAGATCGACAAGGTAGGCCCGGACATCATCGGTTGACGCGTCGGAAGCGCCGCGGCCTCGCCCGCCCAGAAAGGCGCGGTAGTCTGTCAGGTCACGGGAATAGGCCTCCAGCGTGTTCTTCGCTGCCCCCCGTTCGGCGGCGATCATCTCCAGGAAGGCTGACTGCAAACGCCCATCCGCTGCCATTCCGCCCCCTACTTGGCGTAACGTGAAGGAGGCACCGCCACGGTGATCTCGCGCGGAGCGGGTTCCAGAATGGTGGCCAGCGCAAAGAGCAAGGCATAGGTGACTCCCGCGAGCACGGCGCAAATCAATGCGAATCTGAAAATGGTGGGCATGGCCCCCTGTCTTGAAACACAATGGCCCCTGGAGGCAAGATTGCCGTGGGAGACAACACGGCCAGTTTCGCAGAACGATAACGCGTGCTAACGCAGCCGCCATGACGATCAACCAACCCGGCGCAGCCTTGGCAGGGGCACAGCCGGTGACAACAGCGGTCGAAGCCGCGAGAAGCGCGAGGCTCGGACACCTTGGTGACCGGCTGATCGTGCTCGTCGGAATGATGGCGTCCGGCAAGACATCGATCGGCAAGCTGTTGGCGATGAGGCTTGGCATTCCCTTCGTGGATGCCGACCATGAGATTGAAACAGCCGCACATATGTCGATCCCCGAAATCTTCGCACGCCATGGCGAGGCGGATTTTCGCAGCGGCGAGCGCCGCGTGATCGCCCGTCTGCTGCGCGAAGGGCCGCGCGTTCTGGCCACCGGCGGCGGGGCATTCATGAGCGACGTCACGCGGCAGGCGATTGCGGAGCGCGCCATCTCGGTATGGCTGAAGGCGGATGCCGAAACGATTTTCCGCCGGGCCAGGCGGCGCAGCAACCGACCGCTGCTGCAGACCGACGATCCCGAAGCCACCATCCGCCGCATGATTGAGACGCGGTACCCGATCTACGGCGAGGCCGACATCACCATCATGTCCGAAGATGGTCCCCATGATGCGACGGTCGACAAGGTGATCGAGGCGCTCGACGCATTTCTGTCAGGCGAACCTCCGATCCCGGAAGCACCGGAATGACCATGCACGCCCAACCACGGCAGATCGTAACGGTCGAACTCGCCGGACGCAGCTACGACATTGTCATCGGCCGTGATCTGCTGGCCGAGGCCGGAAAGCGGATCCGCACGCTCTGCCCGGGTGGACGGATCGCCATCGTGACCGACGATCACGTGGCACGCCATCATCTGCCCGCGCTGGAAGCGTCCCTCGCCGCCAGCGGCATCGAGACGACATCGGTCATCCTTCCGCCGGGAGAAAAAACGAAGTCCTTCGCCGCTCTGGAAGCTGTGTGTGATGCCGTCATCGCGGCGCGGCTGGAACGGGGCGATGCCGTGTTGGCCTTCGGTGGCGGCGTGATCGGCGACCTGACAGGATTCGCGGCAGCCATCGTGCGGCGTGGCATGCGTTTCATCCAGATTCCCACCACGCTGCTATCGCAGGTCGACAGTTCCGTGGGAGGCAAGACCGCGATCAATTCGCGCCACGGCAAGAACCTTGTGGGTGCCTTTCACCAGCCTGGTCTCGTGCTGGCCGATACCGCGCTGCTCGACACCCTGCCTGAACGCGAGATGCGTGCGGGCTATGCCGAGGTGGTGAAGTATGGCCTGCTTGGCGACAGGAGCTTTTTCGACTGGCTCGAAGCCGGAGCCTGGCGGCACGTTTTTGCCGGCGGTCCGGAGCGGGACGAGGCCGTCCGCATCAGCTGCGCAAGCAAGGCCGCCATCGTGGCGCGTGACGAGACCGAGCAGGGCGACCGCGCGCTGCTCAATCTCGGCCACACGTTCGGGCATGCGCTGGAAGCAGCTGTCGGCTATGACGGCATGCGTCTCGTGCATGGTGAAGCCATCGCCATCGGCATGCGCCTCGCTTTCGATTTCTCGCAGGAGCAGGGCCATTGTTCCGGTCAGGATGCCTTGCGGGTCCGCCGCCATCTCGACCGGATCGGTCTGCCAACGTCGCTGGCCCAGGTCCCAGGCGGCGTCGGAACGGCCCAGACCCTGCTGGAGGCCATACGCCAGGACAAGAAGGTTTCGCGCGGCGCGCTGACGTTCATCCTGGTGAAAGGCATCGGCGAAAGCTTCATCGCAAGAGATGTCGATCCCGATGCGATCAGTCAGTTCCTTGAACGCCAGCTTGTTCGTGATATCTAGAGACTCATGACTTACGAACTCTGGCTCTCCGCTGGCGCTGTGATCCTGCTGCTGGCGATTTCCGCCTTTTTCTCCATGAGCGAGACGGCGATCACGGCCTCGTCCCGGGCCCGAATGCATGCGCTCGAGGTCGCCGGTGACAAGCGCGCCGCCATCGTCAACCGCCTGCTCAACCTGCGCGACCGACTGATCGGCACCATCCTGATTGGCAACAACCTCGTCAACACGGCGTCGGCCTCGCTGACCACTGCCGTCTTGCTCACGGTTTTTGGTGACGTCGGGATTGCTTATGCCACCGTTGCCGTCTCGGTCCTGATTATCGTCTTTGCGGAAGTCGCTCCCAAGACCATCGCCATCAACGATCCAGACCGATTCGCGCTCAAAGTCGCGCGCCCGCTGGCCATCGCCGTGAAACTCCTGTCACCGGTCACCCGGGCGACGGAATGGGTGGTGAGGCAACTCCTCAAACTGCTCAGCATCACGCTGGGCGGCGAAGGCTCCGGTCTATCCGCCAGCCAGGAAATCCGCGGCCAGGTCGACCTGCTCCATAAGGAGGGCTCTGTCGGCAAGGGCGAGCGCGACATGCTCGGCGGGCTGCTCGACCTGCAGGAGCTCGAGGTCTCCGACGTGATGGTCCACCGCACCAAGATGCGGGCCATCGATGCCGATCTTCCACCGGAGGAAATCGTTCGGGAGGTGCTCGCCTCGCCCTATACCCGCCTGCCGCTCTGGCGTGGCAAACCTGACAACATAGTTGGCGTCCTGCATGCCAAGGATTTGCTGCGCGCGCTGGATGCCGCCGGAGGCAATGCGGCGAGGCTCGACATCGAGGATCTGGCGCTTGAACCGTGGTTCGTGCCCGACACGACGGCATTGCGCGACCAGCTCAAGGCCTTTCTCAAGCGCAAGACCCATTTCGCCCTCGTGGTCGACGAATATGGCGAGGTCGAAGGGCTCGTGACGCTCGAGGACATCATCGAGGAGATCGTCGGCGACATCAAGGACGAGCATGATGCCGGCGCAACCGGGGTCCGGCGACTCCGGGATGGCGCGGTGCAGGCCGATGGCAGCGTGCCAATCCGCGACATCAACCGCGTCATGGACTGGCGCCTGCCAGACGAGGAAGCCACGACGATCGCCGGTCTCGTGATCCACGAGGCCCGGACCATCCCCGAAGTGGGACATGCCTTCACCTTCTATGGCTGCCGCTTCGAGGTGATGCGCAAGCAGAGAAACCGCATCACATCCCTGAAGATCACGCCTCTGAACCGTACCGACAAGCAGAAGGCCGCAAAATTGGACACGCCAGTGCGTGCAGATGGCTGACTGCGCCGCAGCGCACAGGATCAGGACCGATTGACCGGATTGACACGATGGGCCATAGCGGCATCCAACCATGATCCGTTGGTTATACGGCCATGGCCCCTGTGGCGGAATTGGTAGACGCGACCGACTCAAAATCGGTTTCCGCAAGGAGTGCTGGTTCGATTCCGGCCAGGGGCACCACTTATTTTATCTAATGATATCAATGACTAGTTGAAATATAAAGCCAAGGAATGTCCGGGGCTTAGCGGCGATGGCCTCGAAAGCCCGTTCTCATAGGGCCGAAAAATCGAGCGTTTAGGCCCCCCAGATTCCACGCCGTTTCTGGGCCTGGAAGTCGGAATATGTCACTTTTTTCAGGCTGAACCTGGTGAGAACGGGTTCGCACTTCAACAGACCGGTTCGCATTATTTGAAACGAGCTGCTGAGATCAGAAGCCAACTGCAACAGAGCGCAAAGGCGCGTCTAACGAGCTCAGATTCGGCGTTTGCAGGTTTTTGAAGGAATTTTCCCAAAAAATGATGTTGAACCGCACCAGAATGGTTCGATATCTATGTGGGGCACCAAC
>JANMFA010000311.1:0-2473 GCA_031377545.1 Hyphomicrobiales bacterium
CGAAAGAGAGCGTCATGATCCGCTACTACGCCAATTCGATCGCCCATCACGTCAGGTCGATTTGAGACGTGTGACACAGACCGTTGACACCACATGCGGTTGGGGCAACATCTGACGCAGAAGCGTTGTCGTGGCTTCGGACAGATCCGGAATACTCACGAGGGACCATGCGCATTCTCTCCTTGATTGTCGCCCTGGCAGCCTGGGCGGTGTTCTCCGCGAACCATGCGGAAGCGCGCAAGGGCGGTTTTTTCTCCAGCATCGCAGGCAGCGCTGCACGATCCGCCGCAAAAGGCGGTACATCAACGTCAACCGCGCCAAAGAACTATGATGCCGAGACGTTGCGGCCCGACGCGCTTGAAGCCTGCGTGCGCCAGTCGCGTGATCTCGATGAACGCTCGGAAAGCGTCGACAAGGAGCGCGCCGCGGTCGATGCGGAAGAGACACGGCTGGACGGCCGGAAAGCCGCAATTGAGAAGGAGCGCGCGGCCGCAAAAACAAATGCCGCGATCCGCAGGTTCAACGCCAGCATTGATGCGTACAACGGCGAACTCACGGCCTATCGCGAGAAGGTCACCGCTTTCAACACCAGCGTTCAGACCCACAACGGTGTCATTGCGGAATACCGGACAAGATGCGCCAGCAAGCGGTATTACGAGTCCGACATGAGCGCGGTGCTGCTGAAGATCGGCGCCAAGCCGGAAGACTGAAACAGGAGCAGGCCCTGTTTGATCACTAAGGCCTAAATCAGTCCGATCAGCGTGCGGTCCCTCTCTGAATCGCGCCGCTGTTGCCGCTGTTGCAGCAACGGCAGCGCCTTCTGGCCACATCCTGCTTTCATGCAGGCCGCAATGAATGTGTCTTCGCAAACCTGCCGTTGGGCATGGCTGCCGCCCAGTGTCACCAGATCGTCGAGCACAGGTTCCAGCACCTCGGCGGCCCGCAGAAACGCGCCGGCCGCATAGGCTTCAAAGGCGCGGTTGACCGCCAGGACGACATCGCCCTGGGGATAGCGACCCTCGTTCCTGAGGTGATCGATCGACGATTGACGCTGCTGAAGCTCCGCCTCCGACGCGGTCGCTGCCAGGCCCATGGCAATGTGGAAATCGGCGAAATGGGCACCGGCTTGCGCAAAGCTTGCAAGGCCCAGTGCGTTCACCTCGGCCCAGTGGCCGCCAAGCTCTTGTCGCCCGGCCAGCTGAAACCGCCAGAGGAGCGACGCGGCATCGGTCAAGCGATTCAGCACGGGAGCGTCTGAGACAGACGGCGCAAGATACCGCTCATACAACCGGCACGCCTCGGCGTCATTGCCCTGCTCGATCTCGCACAGCGCCTGGTGCCAGATGATATGCGCCTTGAGCAGTGCGCCATCATCGTAGATGGGCAGCCATCTGTGAATGAAGGACAGTCCCTCCTGCACATCGCCAAGCTCGAACAGCGCATGCGTCATGGCATGTGCCGCGGTCCCGTTCTGCCAGCGCAACGCCAGTGACGTCTCGGTCAGCCGCCGACCTGCCATCGGATCACCGGCTTCCGTCAGGCACCATCCATGATGGCCAGCAAACCACCAGTCACCGGCATAGGATTTTTGCACACGCTCGCAGAGATTGACGCGCGCCTGATCGTGATCCGCCCGTCCGCTGAATGCGAAGAGCCCGAACGCCCCGAGAGCCAGCGACAGCACGAGCGCGTCGCCTGGATAGCGGCCGATATGCGACAGGACGGCCTGGAGTGCAGCGTCACGCGGCCCCGAGAGCAACGCTCCAATCACCTGGATGTGCTCCCGCTCGCGCAGTGTCGCCGTCTCCGCAAGATCCCGGGCTTTCGCCAGATGGCCCTGCGCTTCAGTCATGCGTCCGAGGATCTGCAGGGCACGTGCCTTGGCGGCATGGGCCAGTGCAAACCTGGGATCGGCCTGCAGCGCGTCGTCGAGAAGTGTCAGCGCGTCGGGCCAGGCCGCCAGGATGCTGTCAACTCCCTCCCGGTAGGCGATCGCCGCCGCATCTGATCCGGTCGAGACCTGCAAGCCGCTCCGATCGACGTGCAGCATGTCAGAACGCCCACCTCTGCGCCTTGCTCACCAGAAAATCCCGGAAGACCTGAACACGCGCGACACCCTTCATCTCTTCGGCATAGACGAGATAGCAATCCAGCTCCGGCATCGTTTCGGACGTCAGCAATTGCACCAGCCCGCTGTCAGGCTCCACCAGATAATCCGGCAGGATCGCAATGCCAAAGCCGCGCTGGCATGAACGGACAAGCGCTGTCAGGTTGTTGACGATAAAGGACGCCTGTCTCGGCTCGCGCGGCGCACGACCGACCGTGATATGCCAGTTGAGATCCAGCAGATGCGCCGGCAACGTGCCGCCGAATTTCAGCAAGCGGTGCTCGCTCAGATCATCAACGCCCTTGGGCTGGCCGAAGCGCTTCAGATACTCCGGGCTGGCATAGGCGTGGAAATGCACGGTGAACA
>JANMFA010000314.1:0-3822 GCA_031377545.1 Hyphomicrobiales bacterium
TGGTCTGCATCCGCGCGACGTCTTCACCGTGGCCCGGCAAGCGCGCATCGACCTTCTCGTAGTAGGTCACGGGGGGCGAGGGCATGAACGGCAGGCCGTTGGCGCGCAAAGCTTCGACGGTCTTGTAGAGGTCGCGCGAACCGCAGGCGATGTGCTGGATGCCCTCTCCACGATACTGTCGCAGGTATTCCTCGATCTGCGACTTGTCGTCGAGACTTTCATTGATGGGAATGCGGATCTTGCCGCATGGTGATGTCAGCGCCCGCGAGATCAGTCCGGTCAGCTTGCCCTCGATGTTGAAGAAGCGGATCTCGCGGAAATTGAACAGCTTCTCGTAGAACGCTGCCCAATGATCCATGCGGCCACGGTTCACATTGTGCGTGAGGTGATCGAGGTAGTGGAGACCCGCGGGTTCCGGGTGTGGATCGCGCACAGTCTTGCCCGAAGAATCTTGTGTCCAGACAAAGTCGACGTCCCAAATCGAGCCCTTGTTCACCGGATGGTTGGCATAGCGGTCGACGAAATAAAGAAGCGACCCGCCTATGCCCCGGATGGCCGGTATGGAGAGCTCCATCGGACCTACTTTGCCGACAAAAGGTTCTGCACCGAGGCTGACCGCCCGCTCATAGGCAGCCTTCGCATCCACCACCCGGAACGCCATGGCGCAGGCGCAGGGGCCGTGCTCGCGGGCGAATGCTTGCGCGAAGCTGTCGGACTCGGCGTTGACGACGTAGTTCACATCGCCCTGCCGGTAGAGCGTCACATCCTTCGAGCGGTGCTTTGCCACCGGTGTGAACCCCATGAGGCGGAAGGCCCTGTCGAGCGCGGCGGGATCGGGATGCGCGAATTCGACGAACTCGAAACCATCCGTGCCCATCGGGTTGGCGGATGAAACAGCGGCGGGTGGCGCATCGAAGGGGAATGGTCCCATGGCGTGTCTCCTCACGAGAATGAATTGGGGGAAAAGTGCCATGGATCGCGCGCATGGTCTTTGCATTCTGCGATCAAGTGGGAAATCTCTATGCGTGGACCATGTGCGAAAGTCCAAAATATGCTAGTTTCATGCGCATGGACCAGTTTGACCGCAAGATCATGACCGCGCTTCAGCTCAATGGCGCACAGACCAACCAGGAGCTGTCGGACAGCGTTGGTCTGTCGCCTTCCCAGATTTCCCGCCGCCGCCTGCAGCTGGAGAATGACGGGATCATCGAAGGCTATTCGGCGCGCCTTTCGGCGGAAAAGCTGGGCTTCGGCATCCGCGTTTTCGTGCATGTGGCGCTCGCCGCGCATTCCCCGGACAATTCCCGACGCTTTGCCGAACTCGTGCAACGCACGCCTGAAATCCTCGAAGCCCATGCGCTTACGGGCGATTCCGACTATTTGCTGAAGATCGTGGTGCGTGACCTGAAGGATCTGTCGCAGCTGATCAACGACACGCTGCTTCCCCATGACAGTGTGGACCGCGTGCGCTCCGAGATCGTGCTGGAGACCCTGAAGGAACGCGCTGCCCTGCCGCTTTGATGACAGGCGCATTCAACTTGCATTAATGCCATCCGGTTGACACAAACGCGTGCCAACGGGGCGCAGCCTCAAAATGGAGCGGCAAGAATGTTCGATGCGAAATCTCTTCTCAACATGGTGCTTGGCGCTGGCCAGCAGGCCGGACAGCAAGGTGCGCAGGGCGGCCTTGGTGGCATGATCGGCAATGTGCTGGGCGGCCTGCAGGGCCAGGCGCAGAATGCCGGCCAAGCGGCGCAGGGCGCGGCAGGCGGTCTCGGTGGCATGATGGGCACCGTCCTCAGTGGCCTGCAGGGGAAGGCGCAGGAAGCCGCCCAGGGTGCGCAGGGCATGGCCGGCGGCCTGCAGGGCAACCTCAACGATGCCGTTGCACAGGCGCAGGAGGCCATCCGCACCGGCAATTACGCAGGCCTCGCCGAACAGGCCAAGGGTTTCCTGCAGGGCAACGCGGGCGGTATCGCGCTGGGCGGCCTTGCCGGACTGGCGCTGGGCACCGGTGCCGGACGCTCGATCCTGGGCACGGCCGCGAAGCTTGGCGGCGTGGCGCTCGTTGGCGGTCTCGCCTACAAGGCCTATCAGAACTATCAGGTGGGCAAGCCGCTGGCTTCCTTCGGTGAACCGGTTCTGGCGGCCCCTGTGGGCTCCGGCTATGCCGAGGGCGATGGCGATGATAACGAGCGCGCACTTCTCATGGTGCGTGCCATGATTGCGGCAGCGGCTGCCGACGGCGTGATCGACGACACCGAGCGCGCCCGCATCCTTGGCAACCTCAAGCAGGCCGGCCTGGATGACGAGGCCTCCGGCTTCCTCGAGCAGGAATTCGCTAACCCGCTCGATGCCGCCGGCCTGGTGCAGATGGCATCCAGCCCTGAAATGGCGGCGCAGATCTACACGGCGGCACGCCTCGCCATCGATCCGGACGTCGAGCACGAGCAGAACTTCCTGGCCGACCTGGCCTCCGGCCTGTCGCTTGAGGCCGATCTGGTGGCGCATATCGATGCGGCGGCGGCGTCCGTGATGGAAAGCCAGCCGGTGTGAACTTTCCTACCCTTCTCCCCTCGGGAGAAGGTGCCCCGCCCTTGCGGGGCGGATGAGGGCGAACCACAACGCTTGGTGTTTCTCCCTCATCAGATGGCGCTTGCCCGATCCCCCGCGACTCATGGCATAATAGCGGCCGTGAGCCGCGTTCCCTCCCCATGACCCCCACCCGCAAGCGCCCGCTTTTTGACTGGGCCTTCATGCTTGTGGCCGGGCTGTCGGCGAGTGCTGCGGTCTATATCTTCCGCCGTGACGGCTGGGATACCTTCCGCGACATCTTCATCGAGGACGTGATCCTTTTCGCCACCATCCTGCCCAAGGTCGCGGCGGGCTGCCTGATCGGGGCGCTGGTGCGGCTGCTGGTGCCGCGCGAACTGATCGTGCGCTGGGTGGGTGAGGGCTCCGGCCTCAAGGGCCTGCTGATTGCGTCAGGCGTCGGCGCTCTGTTTCCCGGTGGCCCCTTCACCATCTTTCCGCTGGCGGGCGCTTTCATGCTGATCGGCGCGGACAAGGGCGCGGCGGTGGCTTTCGTCACGGGATGGCTGCTGCTTGGCATCAACCGGATCATCATCTGGGAAATGCCCTTTTTCGGTCCGGATATCGTGGCGCTGCGCGTGATGGTGACACTGGCCGTTCCTGTCATGGCGGGCGTGTTCGCGCGCTGGGCGGACCAGCTGTTTCCCGCGCGGAAGGGGGAAGCGTGATCGTTTTCGCCTTCTCCGCCCTGCTCGCCCTGCTGGCGCTCTGGCTGCTGCTCATTGCCCACCGCCGGCAGGATGGCAGCGCGAAAGCGGGTTTGAGGGAAGGCACGATCGACTTCCTGCACCTGCTGCCGCGCCTCGCCGTCGGCGTCATCGGCGCGGGCTTCATTGCCAAGGCGATGCCGCAGGATCTGGTGACGGAATGGCTCGGCCCCTCCTCCGGCGTGGGCGGCGTGACGCTGGCCGCACTCGCCGGAGCGCTGACGCCGGGCGGCCCGGTGGTCGGTTTCGCGCTGGGAGCAGCCGCGCTGAAATCGGGCGCAGGTCTGCCGCAGGTCATGGCCTTCGTCACGGGCTGGTCGCTCTATACCCTCAACCGCGTGCTGGTTTGGGAGGTACCGACGATGCCGGTGCGCTTCGTGGTGATCCGCACATTGGTGTCGCTGCCCTTCCCGTTTCTGGTGGCGGGCGTGATCTGGCTACTGGGCCGATGACGTCAGAACGGGTTCCAGGTCGATTGGTCCGTGAACTTCAGGTAGCCGATATTGACGCCAAGGCGCGCGCC
>JANMFA010000324.1:0-3264 GCA_031377545.1 Hyphomicrobiales bacterium
TTCCACCTGTTTCCCAAGGTGCGCGAACTGGATGAACTGCTCCGCGCCGATCCGGGCCTCGTCACCATCATGCGGGAAAGCCATCCCGAAGGTGCCTTCATGGTGATGAACGGCCGGGAGCCTTTGTCCGAGCCCAAGAAGATCAAGTCCGCTATCAATGACGCAGGGATCAACCAGCGCAAGACACTGCTGATGACGGTCGCAGGCTTCAGCGAAGACTTCCTTGGCTCCAAACCGCCGAAGGGAGTGGGTGCTGATGATTTCATGGATGCCTGCGCCTGCGCCTGGGTGGCTGAAAAGATGACGCGGGGCGAGGCCGTTTGCTTTCCGGAGAAGCCGATGCGGGATGCTTTTGGTATTCCGATGGCGATCTGGGCATAGCTCTTTGCAATGGATCAACCATGAAACTCCCCGTTACACGCTCCTCGATCCGCGCTGCCTACGCCCGCATCCAGCCCCATGTTCGTCAGACACCGGTGATTGATCTGCCAACCGGAGCATTCGGTATTGCGCGGAATCTTTCGCTGAAACTTGAGCTTTTCCAGCATGCAGGCTCATTCAAGCCGCGCGGTGCCTTCAACACACTGACATCGATCAGGATGCCCAAAACGGGCGTTGCAGCCGCGTCCGGCGGCAACCACGGAGCTGCAGTGGCCTATGCCGCGCGGGCGCTGGGGCAGAAGGCGCGGATATTCGTTCCCGAGATTTCCTCGCCTGCCAAGATCGCAAAGATCCGTGAATTTGGCGCGGATGTCGTTGTGAGAGGTGCCCGCTACAACGATGCTCTGGCGTTGTGCGAGGCCTATCAGAAAGAAAGCGGCGCCTACGGTATCCACGCGTTCGATGCCTGGCCCACCATTGAAGGACAGGGCACTGTTGCTCTGGAATGGGAAAAGCAGGCCAAAGGGCTGGACACCGTTCTTGTCGCATCCGGGGGCGGTGGCCTCATATCGGGCATGGCGATCTGGTTTGGCGGGCGTGTCAAAGTGGTTGGCGTAGAGCCGGAAGGCTCAACCGCACTCTGGTCCGCGCTGAAGGCGAGGCACTCCGTCGATGTCACGGTCGACAGCATCGCAGCGGATTCGCTGGGGGCCAAAAGCGTTGGCGACAAGGTGTATGCGGCCTGTGCCACAAACGTGAATCGTGTCGTGCTGGTGCCCGACGATGCGATACGGCTGGCCATGAAAAAGCTCTGGTCCGACATGCGAATTGCTGCGGAACCCGGCGGGGCGACGGCATTGGGGGCGTTGCTGTGCGGTGCCTACAAGCCCACCAGGGGCGAGCGGGTGGGCGTGCTGGTCTGCGGCGGCAATGTTGATCTCACGAAACTGGCGGAGATTGCGGGGTGAGCCAAACCCTGCCCAAGCGCCCGACAGCACGGCTCTTTGTCTTTGATCCCTCGAACAGGCTGCTGCTGATCCGGTACCGCACCACGCCACCGGTTTCGCCTCCCCACGCCCATGTCAGGAGCATCTGGTTCACGCCGGGCGGCGGGCTGGATCCGGGCGAGACGGCGCGGGAAGCGGCGGCGCGGGAACTGCGCGAGGAGACAGGGCTTGATCTGCCGATCGGGCCGGAAGTGGCGTTTCGCGAGGAGGACGTGACGTTCTTCATCAAGAAGGTCTGTGTGGTGGAGCGCTATTTCGTGGTGCGCACGGTCGATTCCTACGTGAACACGCAATTCCTCGCCGACACGGAGGATGACGACGTGCAGGAGGTCGGCTGGTGGTCGATGGCCGAGCTCCGCCAGCTCAAGGACCACATCGAGCCACCGACCCTGATCGCATTGGCTGAGCGGCTGGCGAGAGGCGACATCCCGGCTGAGCCCGTCAACCTCGGACCAGGCGAATAGCGGCGGCCGCTGCCAGCGGGCAAATCACCAAGGCGACGAGCGTGGTCGCGAGCAACAGCAGAAACGGTGCGCCGAACGGCGTCGGCCCAACGATCGCGGCATTGGCTGCACCTACGCCGAAGATCAGCGTCGGCACAGTGAGCGGCAGCACAAGGATCGCCATCAGCAACCCGCCGCGGCGCAGGCCGACGGTTACCGCCGCGCCGACAGCGCCGATCAGCGTGATTGCAGGCGTCCCCACCAAGAGCGTCGCGACCAGCGGCAGCATGGCCTCGAACGGCAGGTTCAGCATCAGGCCGAAGAGCGGCGCGGCAAGGCTGAGTACCAGGCCGGTGGTCAGCCAGTGCGCGATGCATTTGGCCAGCACGATAAGCTCCAGCGGTGTCTCCGACAGCATGAACTGGTCGAGCACGCCCTCCTCCTCATCAGCCTGAAACAACCGGTCGAGGCCAAAAAGCGTGGCCAGAAGCGCCGCAATCCACAGCACGGCGGGGGCAAGTCGTCCAAGCAGGTTCTGGTCAGGCCCGATGGCGAAGGGCACGATGGCGGTCAGCGTGAGGAAGAAAACCACACCCAGCTCCGCCCCGCCGCCAATACGGGACGCGATCATCAGGTCACGACGGATGAGGGCGATAACGGCGGTCACGCGGAAAGCTCCCGCAGGACAGGCGCGCCATCGGCCTGCAGCTGCAATTGCCGCGCTGCGACCCCGAGTTCCAGATGCGTGGCCGCCACCACCATACCGCCACTGCCGACATGGTCGCTGATGAGCGCAGACACGATTGCCTGCGATGCAGCGTCCAGCGAAGAGGTCGGCTCGTCGAGCAGCCAGATCGGTCGTGGCACAGCCAGCAAACGGGCCAGCGCCGCCCGACGCCTTTGCCCGGCGGAGAGAACGCCGACCGGCAGGTCGAGGAGCGGCGTGAGATTCAATCGTGCTGCGGCGTCGGAGACGGCAACTCTGGCCGGACCGAACATCGACGGAACAAGATCGAGATTTTCGCGCACGGTAAGCGCAGCGCGCAAGCCGTCGCGGTGCCCGACGAAATGGGCGGATTGCGCGACCGTGCCCCCATCCTCCGTCCCTTCCAGCTGGATCGACCCGACATCCATCGCAATGAACCCCGACAGCACGCGCAGCAGCGTCGTCTTGCCAACGCCGTTTGGGCCGGTGACGATCATTGCCTGGCCGCCAGACAGCCGAAAGCTCAGGCCTTTGAACAGCTGCCGTTCGCCCCTGCTGCAGGCGAGATCGCTGACGAGAATGCGGAATGGTATCTTCAACGGACGTCGAATGCCTGCGGTTGTTTCACCCACTACCCGTCTTTTCAAAAATGTTCTATAGACGCCGCTGGCTGCGTCGCGCGCGTTTCCCGTGCGGGCATCCGGGCACTCCCGGAGCGGCGCGCGCA
>JANMFA010000367.1:0-3826 GCA_031377545.1 Hyphomicrobiales bacterium
GTTATCATGAACAAGGAAGCGAGCCTGGAAGACCGGTTCGCGGCCACTCTGAAACTGGCACAGTTGCCGCGCAATGCATCGGCGACACGGATCAAGAACCGCTGCGAAGTGACAGGCCGCCCACGCGCCTATTATCGCAAACTGAAGATGTCGCGCATCGCCATGCGTGACCTTGGCAACCGGGGTCTTGTGCCCGGTCTGACCAAGTCAAGCTGGTAAGGAGGGTCTGACAATGTCCATGACCGATCCGCTCGGCGATATGCTCACCCGCATCCGGAATGCCCAGATGCGCCGCAAGGCCAAGGTGTCCACACCTGGTTCCCGGCTGCGCGCCCGCGTTCTCGAAGTGCTGAAAAGCGAAGGCTACATCCGTGATTTCTCTGTCACGGAATATGAGAATGGTCGCACCGACCTCGATATCGAACTCAAGTATTTTGATGGCCAGCCGGTCATCAAGATGATCGAGCGCGTGTCGAAGCCTGGTCGCCGCGTTTATGTCTCCGTCGATGCAATGCCCAGCGTTGCCAACGGCCTCGGTGTCACGATCGTTTCCACGCCCAAGGGCGTGATGGCCGATCATGCCGCACGCGAGAGCAATGTTGGCGGCGAAGTGCTCTGCAAAGTCTTCTGATCGAGAGGAGAGAAAACATGTCCCGTCTCGGTAAAATGGCTGTCACGATCCCGGCAGGTTGTCAGGTTCGTACAGAAGGCAACACGATTTTCGCCAAGGGCCCCAAGGGTGAACTCAAGTTCGCCGGCTCTGACGATGTCGAGGTGAAGATCGAAGGCTCGGTGATCAATTTTTCGCCGCGCAACGAAACCAAGCACGCCCGGGCGATGTGGGGAACCACGCGCGCCCAGGTGCAGAACATCATCACCGGCTCGACCAAAGGTTTCGAGAAGAAGCTCGAGATCACCGGCGTCGGCTACAAGGCGGCTGTTGCAGGCAAGACCCTGCAGCTCTCGCTGGGTTACAGCCACGATGTGAACTACGCGATCCCTGAAGGGATCACGGTTGTCACCCCCAAGCCTACGGAAATCACGATTTCGGGCAATGACCGGCAAAAAGTCGGTCAGGTCGCCGCTGAAATCCGCGCCTGGCGTGGTCCTGAGCCTTACAAGGGCAAGGGCGTCAAGTACGTGGGCGAATTCATCTTCCGCAAGGAAGGCAAGAAGAAGTAAGGGCGGGGAAGAGCACAGATCATGGCAAAGAATGCTGTTACTCAGGCGCGCCGTCAGGCCCGCACCCGGCGCGAACTCAAAGAGGTGGCTTATGGCCGCCCGCGCCTTTCCGTGTTTCGTTCCGCGAAGCAGATCTATGTCCAGGTGATCGATGACGTGAAGGGGCATACACTTGCTGCCGCTTCCTCCATCGAGAAGGACATCAAGAAGGATCTGAAGACCGGCGCTGACATCAATGCCGCCAAGAAGGTCGGCATGGTTGCTGCCGAGCGCGCGCTCAAGGCTGGTGTGAAACAGGTCGTGTTCGACCGTGGTTCCTACCTGTACCATGGCCGCGTCAAGGCTGTTGCCGAGGGCGCCCGCGAGGCCGGCCTCGATTTCTGATCCAAACCGGATGCCGAAATCTCGGCGCCGGGTCATAAGCGAGCGGGTTTCCGTCCCGCGTCAGTGAAGGAGACACGGATAATGGCGAAAGAGCCACGTGAAGGCGGTCGCGGCCGCCGCGATGATCGCGACGAGCGCGACAACGAATTCGTGGACCGTCTGGTCCACATCAACCGCGTTGCCAAGACCGTGAAGGGTGGACGCCGCATGGCGTTCGCGGCTCTCGTGGTTGTCGGTGACCAAAAGGGCCGCGTTGGCTTCGGACATGGCAAGGCACGTGAAGTGCCGGAAGCTATCCGCAAGGCGACCGAGTCGGCCAAGCGCACGCTGATCCGCGTGCCATTGCGCGAAGGCCGCACTCTGCATCACGATGTGGCGGGTCGCCATGGTGCGGGCAAGGTCATTCTCCGTGCGGCTCCGGCCGGTACGGGCGTGATCGCCGGTGGTCCGATGCGCGCGATCTTCGAAACGCTCGGCATGCAGGACGTCGTCGCCAAGTCGCTTGGTTCGTCGAACCCCTACAACATGGTTCGCGCCACATTCGATGCCCTTGGCAACGAGGATGCACCCCGCTCGGTTGCAGCCCGTCGTGGCCTCAAGGTGTCCCAGCTCCAGGCTCGTCGCGGTGGCGCCGATGCTGAAGCTGGCGCGGATTCGTAAGGAGACGCGATCATGACCAAAGCAGCAGCACAGACGATTGTCGTCGAACAATACGCAAGCCCGATCCGCCGTCCAGGCAAGCAGGCACAGACCCTCACCGGTCTTGGCCTTGGAAAGATCGGGGATCGCCGCACGCTGAAGGATACTCCTGAAGCACGCGGCATGGTGGCCACCGTTGCGCACATGGTGCGCATCGTAGCCGCGAAGTGAGGAGGAGAGATCCATGAAACTCACAGAACTCCATGATAACGTTGGTGCCACCAAGAAGCGCATGCGCATTGGTCGTGGTATCGGTTCGGGCAAGGGCAAGACCGGTGGTCGCGGCGTCAAGGGTCAGAAGGCCCGTACCGGCGTCTCCATCAAGGGCTTCGAGGGCGGCCAGATGCCGCTGCATCGTCGCCTGCCCAAGCGCGGCTTCAACAACATCCATGCTTTGGACCTGAACGAGGTGAACCTCGGTCGTGTGCAGCAGGCAGTGGAAGCCGGCAAGCTTGATGCCAAGGCATCGGTCACAGTCGACGCGCTTGTTGCGGCAGGCATCCTCGCCCGTGTCCGCGACGGTGTGAAGGTGCTGGGCAACGGTGAACTGAAGTCCAAGCTCTCCTTCGAGGTCTGGGCAGCATCGGCTTCGGCCGTGGCCGCCATCGAGAAGGCTGGCGGCTCGGTGAAGATTCTTCGCCCTGCGGCCGAAGCTTCGGCCTGATCAAGGATGCAACGCGGCTGGCTTTTCGCCCGCCGCGTTCCTATTTCACCGGAGGAACGTCTCCGGGGCAACGCCCGGGCTTGACCCGGGCGTTTGTGTGTTTAGGGACTTGTTGGCTGTCGACGGACGGACTCCGGCGGCAGACACATTGACAGGGTCGTGGCTGTGAGGCTGCGGGGAACTTGATGGCATCGGCAGCAGAACAACTCGCGTCCAGCTTGAACTTCGGCGCTCTCGCCAAGGCGGAAGAGCTGAAGAAGCGGATCTTCTTCACGCTTGGCGCTCTGCTGGTCTATCGCCTTGGCACCTATATCCCGTTGCCGGGCATTGATCCGGAGGCCTTGCGCCAGTCCTTTGCCAATGCGCAGCAGGGCATTCTTGGTCTGTTCAACATGTTCTCCGGCGGTGCCGTGAGCCGCATGGCGATCTTCGCGCTCAACATCATGCCGTATATCTCGGCTTCCATCATCATCCAGCTGCTGACCACCGTGTCACCGAAGCTGGAAGCCCTGAAGAAGGAAGGCGAAAGTGGTCGCCGTCAGATCAACCAGTACACGCGCTATCTCACCGTAGTCCTGGCCCTGTTCCAGGCGTGGGGCATTGCTGTCGGCCTGCAGGGGTCTGGCAATCTGGTACAGAGCCCTGGTCCGTTCTTCGTGCTGTCAACCGTGCTGACGCTTACGGGTGGTACGCTGTTCCTGATGTGGCTGGGTGAGCAGATCACCAGCCGCGGCATCGGCAACGGCACCTCGCTGATCATCTTCGCCGGTATCGTGGCGGAACTCCCGTCTGCCATCTTCGGCACGCTGGAGCTTGGCCGCCAGGGCGCGATCTCAACGATCCTGATCCTGTTCGTGATGGTGATGGTGGTCGGCCTGATCGCTCTGATCGTGTTCA
>JANMFA010000418.1:0-7661 GCA_031377545.1 Hyphomicrobiales bacterium
CCGCACGAACTCTCAGGCGGCCAACGGCAGCGCGTCGTGCTGGCACGGGCGCTTGCCACTGCGCCGGACTTTCTGGTCTGCGACGAGCCCGTCTCAGCTCTCGATGTCTCGATCCAGGCGCAGGTGGTCAACCTGCTGGTCGATCTGCAGGCTGAGATGGGGCTGGCAATGCTCTTCATCAGCCACGACCTGCGCGTCGTGCGGCAGGTCAGCCACCGGATCGCGGTGATGTATCTCGGCGAAATCGTCGAAAGCGGTGACGCCGACGATCTCTTTGCAGTGCCGCAGCATCCCTACACCCGCGCGCTCGTTTCAGCTGCTCCCGTGGCCGTTGGTGTCAAGCGTGAACGCATTGTCCTCAAGGGAGATCCGCCCGATCCTGCGGCGCGGCCTTTCGGTTGCGGTTTCCACCCGCGCTGCCCCTTCGCCCTCGGGCTCTGCAAGGTGGAGAAGCCGATTCTTGCGGATGTCGGCGGCGGGCGTTTGGTGGCCTGCCATCTCGTTTCGGGCGCGTCAGCCATGAAAGCAGCCGCCTGATGCTGCGCTTCATCGCCATTCGATTTGGCCGCGCCCTGCTCACGGTCCTTTTGGTTGTGACTTTCGCTTTCGTCGTACTGCGGCTGTCGAGCGATCCCGCGCAGGTCATGCTGGGTCCGGATGCGCCGCCCGAAGCGATCGTCGCCTTCCGCAAGGCCTGGGGGCTGGATGATCCGCTGATCGTCCAGTATCTCCGCTACATCGTCCAGATACTCAAAGGCGATCTCGGTATCTCCTTCCGCGACGGGCGCTCCGCCATTGCGCTCGTGGCGGAGCGGATACCGGCTACGCTGGCTTTGACGGTGCCGGCGCTCATCCTCAAGATTGGTATTGGGGTTTCGGCAGGCGTTCTGGCTGCGCTCCACCGCGGAAAGCTGGCAGATCGCGCCATTATGCTTGCCGCAGTAACCGGCTTTACGATTCCCAGCTTTGTGCTCGGCCTCCTGCTGGTGCTGGTTTTCGCGGTGAACCTGAACTGGCTGCCCTCTGGCGGACAGGACAGCTGGCGTCATGCCATTTTGCCGATCATCACGCTGGGCGTGGGCGGCGCGGCGGCGCTTGCCCGCTTTACCCGCAGCGCCATGCTTGAGGTGCTGGGCCAACCCTACATCCGCACGGCGAGCGCCAAGGGGCTGTCGTGGCGCAGCGTCATCTCAAGCCATGCTTTGCCCAATGCCGCCATTCCGACAGTGACAGTGGTCGGCCTCATGGTCGGCACGCTGATTGCCGGGGCGGTGGTGGTCGAAAGCGTGTTTTCCTGGCCCGGCGTCGGTCGGCTGCTCGTCATCGCGGTCGGCAACCGTGACCTCGCTGTCGTGCAGTGCATCCTGCTCCTTGTGGCAGCAACCATGGTGATCTCGAACCTGATCGTCGAGCTCCTTTATGGCGTCCTCGATCCACGCATGCGGCAAGGTAGTGGAGGCCGGGCGGCATGACAGATCGCGCGTTATCGTCCGCACCGCCGTCGGCCAGTCCAGCGAGCCACGCCAGCCGTGGCAGTCTGTGGAGCCGGTTCACAAGCGTACCAACGCTGGTCATCCTCGCTGTCGGCTGGATCATGATCATGATCACCGTGGCGATCCTCGCCGACGTTCTGTCCCCCTATGCCTACACAGCACTCGATCTGCGCAATCGCCTCTCGCCGCCCGGCACACCTGGCCATTGGCTTGGCACAGACGAGCTGGGACGGGACGTCCTTTCCAGGCTTATCCATTCCATCCGCATGTCGCTGCTCATTGCATTTGGCGCGACGCTGATCTCCGCAGTCCTCGGCACGACACTAGGCTTTCTCGCGGCGTATTTTCGCGGACTCGTCGAGCAGCTCGTGTTGATGCTCGCGGATTTCCAGGCGAGCATGCCGTTCCTCATCCTCGCCCTGTCGGTGCTGGCCTTCTTCGGCAACAGCATTCCGCTGCTGATCTGCCTGATGGGTCTTGTGGGTTGGGACCGCTATGCCCGCATCGCCCGCGGGCTTGCGATTTCTGCCAGTGCGCAGGGTTACGCTGCTGCGGTGCGTCAGCTCGGGGCAACGCCATCGCGCACATACTTGCGCCATATCCTGCCCAATATCGCCTCGACGCTGATCGTGTCGATGACGCTCGTTTTTCCGGAAGTCATCCTGCTGGAAAGTGGTCTGTCTTTCCTTGGCCTCGGCGTGCAGCCTCCCACCACGAGCCTGGGCAACATGGTGGGTTTCGGGCGCGAGTATCTCAACCGTGCTCCTTGGATCATGCTGGCGCCTGCACTGGCGATCATCGTCACCACGCTCGCCGTTTCCATCCTTGGTGACTGGCTGCGCGACAAGCTCGATCCCACTTTGAGGTAGTGCCATGCAGAAAGCCGCCCGTGTCGTCGTCGTGGTGTTTGATGGCCTGCGGCCTGACATGGTGACGCCGAAACTGATGCCAAGGTTGTCGGCGTTCGGTGCGCAATCCTCGTGGTTCCGCGATGCGCGATCCGTATTTCCGTCGATGACGCGGGTCGCGACGACGTCCATTGCTACAGGAGCCATGCCCAGGGTGCACGGCATCGTCGGCAATGCTTTTTACTATCCCGAGGCTTTGCCGGAGCACGCCATCGACACATCGGACTTCAACGACATCGCAAGAGCAGAGGCACGACTTGGCCGCAGCCTTTATGACGCACCCACCTTCGCTGATGCGCTGGCCAAGGCCGGCAAGCAACTGTCGATTGTCCACACGGGCTCCGCAGGTTCCGCGCTTGCGCTCAATCCGCGGGCCGATATCCAGAGCCATTGGACTTTTGCCATGCTCGGGGCACAGCATACGCGAACTCCCGAAGCGGTCGAGGAAGCTGTCAACTGTTTCGGTCCATTGCCGGAGCGCGACCTACCCCGCTTCGCGGAGACGGCGTATGCGGCCGAAGTCTTCCGGCACATGGTCATCAAGGACCAGCAGCCGGACGTCGCGCTCATCTGGTTCAACGAGCCGGACACCTCTTACCACTACAAGTTTATCGGTGCGCCGGAGACACTGGCGGTGATGAAGGCTGCGGACGAGGCCTTTGGGCGGGTACTGGACACGATCTCCGCGATGCCGGACGCGCATGACACCGCGATCATCGTGGCGTCGGATCACGGGCAGATTTCGTCGCGCGGCAAGTTCGACATGGGAAAGGCACTGACTGAAGCAGGTCACACAGCGCGCAGTTCTGGCGACCGCACCCTCGAAGGCGCCAAGATTGCCATCACCGGCGGCAACATGGGCGAAATCCGTGTTCTTGACGGAGATATGGACCGCCGTGACGCAATGGCGCGATGGCTGATGGCGCGTGATGAGGTCGGCATGGTGTTCACGCCATCCGATCACTCCACGCGCGGTGCCGTTGAAGGGACATTGCCGTCGTCGCTTCTGGGCGTCGATCATGCGCGCCAGCCGGAGCTTTTCTACATATTGCGCTCGGACGGCAGCGCCGATCTCCATGGGTATCCGGGCATCGGGCTCATTACCGGCGGCGTGCCCGTGGGCGGAGGCATGCACGGCGGACTGAACCGGCACGAACTGAACACGGTGCTGATGCTGGGCGGCGCAGCCAGCCGGACGCCGCTCATTTCCCACACACCATGCGGGATTATCGACATTGCCCCGACGATCCTCGATCTCCTTGGACTGGCACCTCTGCCGAGCATGGAGGGTTCTTCGCTGCTGCGCATCGATTCTGCAGACCCGGGCATATCGGAAGAATTTATCGCAAGCAGCGGAGGCTTTTGGCAAAGCCTGTGGCGGAGCAAGCGTGAAGGGCGCTTCTTCCTTGCTCATGGCGAGCGGCAATAGCTGACTGAGCAGAACTCATTTCACGGGATTGTCATGAAACCGTAGCGGAACCGTCACGGGTCACTCCTATCGCCATTTCTGGTTCGAAGTGGACAGAACATGGCGGGCATCTCGGTCACGGCGATCACGAAATCCTTCGGTGTCACCGATGTGCTGAAGGGCGTTTCTCTTGATGTGCGCAAAGGCGAGTTCGTCTCGCTCGTCGGGCCGTCAGGATGCGGCAAGACCACCTTGATGCGCATCATCGCCGGGCTCGAGACGGCCACGAGCGGTACGGTTATGATCGAAGGGCGCGATGTGACATCCATCCGCGCGGCCGAACGTGACGTTGCCATGGTCTTCCAGAATTACGCGCTCTATCCGCACCTCACCGTGGCGCAGAATCTGGCCGTGCCGCTCGTCATGCGGAGGCTCTCTGCACTTCAGCGCGCTCCTTTCGTCGGTCGCTTCGTGGGCGACGCTGCAGCCAAGCTGGCCGCAATCGCTGAAGAAACAAAGCGTACGTCCGAGATGCTGGGCATCGGACATCTGCTGGCGCGCAAACCGGCACAGCTTTCGGGTGGCCAGCGTCAGCGCGTGGCACTGGGTCGCGCCATCGTTCGCCATCCGCACGTATTCCTGATGGATGAGCCGCTGTCCAACCTCGATGCAGCGCTGCGCGTGCAGACCCGGGCGGAGATCGTAGCGCTGCATCGGCGCGTAGGTGCTGCAACCGTGTACGTAACCCACGACCAATCGGAAGCCATGACGATGTCGGACCGCGTCGCGGTCATGATGGGCGGTGAGATCCTGCAAATCGCCTCGCCCGAGGAGATCTATCTCAATCCCGCCGACATCCGCGTCGCGACGTTCATCGGCTCTCCCAAGATGAACGTATTTCCGGCGGAAGCTGACGAGACTGGAGCCGTTTCGGTCGATGGCGTTATGATCGGCATTGTCTCGCCGACCCCTGGTCCCGTCACCTTCGCCGTACGGCCCGAGGATATCGTGCCAGCCACAGAGGGCATTCCGGCACGCATCACACATATGGAGTTTCTTGGCGATTGCGCCTTGCTGCATGCCGAAAGCATCGCCAACAAGAGCCCGGTGATCTGCCGCATCGCGCCGGACCAGCGGCCACGCGCCAGTGTTGGCGATGAAATCAGGCTGCGGGCCGATCCTGCCAAATCATTTCTCTTCGACGCCGAGGGGAAGCGACTGCGGATGATGCGGACGAAGGCGCAGGCGGCCTATGTCTGACGCTGCTTCAACTGTTTCCATGCGCTCAATTTCGCAAGCCCGGTCGCACCGAGCTCCGCTGTCGCGCGATGTGGTCGCCGCGTGGCTGCTGACCTTTCCCGCGATCCTCGCCTATGTCCTGATGGTTCTTCTGCCGCTGCTGGGCGTACTGGCGCTGGCTTTCACCGACTACGAGTTCGGCGCATCGTCTTTCCGCTGGGTAGGCTTTGAAAATTTCGCGGATATGCCGAAGGACCGCACCTTCATGGCATCGATCCGCAACACCGTGATCTATTGCCTGTTCGTCGTGCCCTTCTCCATCGGAATTGCGCTCTTGCTTGCCATCCTGATCGAAGCGGGTGCGCGTGGCCGCGCCTTCTTCCGCGCCGTCTTCTTCCTGCCCGTGGTGTCGCTGACGGTGGCCATGGCGACGGCCTGGCAATATCTCCTGCACCCCAGCATCGGCCCTGTGAACGCGCTGCTGCGCACCCTGGGATTGGGCGCTCCCAACTGGCTCGGCTCCTCTGACTGGGTGATGGTGTCGCTCGGCATCATTGGCGTGTGGGAGAATGTCGGCTTCAACCTCGTGCTTTTTCTGGCGGGGCTGACAGCCATTCCGCGTGAGCTTTACGCTGCTGCTGAAGTGGATGGCGCGAAGAGCGCCTGGTCGCGCTTCACGCTCGTGACCTGGCCTCTGCTCGGCCCAACGCTGCTGTTCGTGATGATCATCACCATGACGCGGTCGATCAGGGTGTTCGATACCGTGCAAACGCTGACGCAGGGTGGGCCGAACGGCGCCTCGGAGGTGCTGTTGCGCACGATCTACCAGGAGGGCTTCCACTACTTCAAGTTCGGCTATTCCGCCGCGATCACACTTGTATTTCTCGCCATCGTTCTGGTGATCATGCTGGTGCAGACCCGGCTGATTGACCGCCATGTTCACTACGGTTGAGCCATGAAAACGCAGAGCGAAACCCTCATCAGCGATGCACCACGCCTCATGGCTCTGGGCTCCGCTGCGGTCGTGATGCTGATCCCCTATGTCTGGATGCTCGCGGTCTCGGTAAAACCAGCGGACGAGGTATTTCGCGCCTCGCTGACACTGCTGCCGGAGCGATGGGCGCTCATCGAGAACTACGGCAAGGTGCTGCGGACGATCCCGGTCGTGACCTTTGTCATGAATGGGCTGATCGTCTGCTTCGGAATCCTGTTCTTTCAGCTGCTCTTCGCCATCCCTGCGGCCTATGCCTTGGCCAAGCTTCAGTTCCGCGGACGGGAGCTGCTCTTTGGCTTCGTCATGCTCGGGCTGCTCGTGCCTTACCAGACGACCGCGCTGCCGCTCTACATGGGCTTCCATCACGCAGGGCTTCTCAACAGCTACACAGCGCTGATCGCGCCCTTTACCTGCTCGGTCTTCGCGATCTTCCTGTTCCGGCAGTTTTTCAAGGCGCTGCCAGATGACCTTATCGCCGCCGCGCGGATCGACGGCATGGGCGAATTCTCCATTGTCTGGCGCGTCATCCTGCCCAATGCGCTGCCTGCCGCCACGGCCTTCGCGATCTTTTCCGTTGTCGCGCATTGGAACGATCTCTTCTGGCCGTTGATCGTGATCCAGAAAGGCGACCTTTACACACCCGCCATGGGCATCCTTGCTTTCAGGGCGGTGGAGTCCGGCGACGACTATGGCGCGCTGATGGCCGCAGCCACGCTCGTCGCGGCGCCGCTCGTCATCGCCTTCCTGTTTGCCCAGCGCCGTTTCATCGAAGGCGTCACCATGACCGGCCTGAAGGGCTGATCGCTATCGTTCACCAAAGGAGAAAGATCATGACCAACCTGAAACTCAACCGCCGCCAGAGCCTCGCCATTCTGGGCGGTACGGCTGCGTCCGTCGCCATGCCGTCAATCGCCCGCGCCCAGGCCGTGGAGATCAGCGTGCATTATTCCATGCCCGCGATCTTCAAGGAGGCGCAGGACGCCGTGATGGCCGCCTTCATGACCAAACACCCTGCGGTGAAGGCGACCTATGTCAATCCGACGCCGACCTATGAAGACGGCGCCCAGCTTCTGCTGCGCAATGCCGCAACAAACTCGATGCCGGATATCTCGTTCCAGGGACTCAATCGTCTGCGCATGTTTGCCGAGCGTGGCATCGCGCAAGACCTTGCGCCACTGCTCGCCAAGGACGGCGATCCCGCCAAGGCAGGCTATTCCAAGTCCCTGCTCGGCCTTGGTTTCCACGCCAAGATGCAATGCGGACTTGCCTTCGCGACATCGAACCCGATCAGCTACTACAACATGGACCTGCTCAAGAAGGCGGGTGTCACCGACCCTGGCTTCCCGACGAGCTGGGACAAGGTCATTGAGAATTCCAAACGCATCAAGGCGTTGGGCGACGGCAATGACGGCATGTTCTTCCGCTGGCCGGGTGACGACTGGATGTTCTCTGCACTCCTTTACGGCCATGGGGGCCGCATGCTGAACGATGCCGAGACCGACGTGGCATTCAACGGTCCAGAAGGTCTTGCGGCACTCAAGCTGCTTGACCGGATGGTCAAGGAAGGCGGCATGCCAAATTATGCCGGCACTGCCGATCTTCAGGCATTCGCTGCCGGC
>JANMFA010000425.1:0-9205 GCA_031377545.1 Hyphomicrobiales bacterium
AGCTTGAACTGCCTGAGCAGCAGCGCGGGCATCACCATCCATTCCAGATCGGCGATGGCGAGCTGCTTGTGCTGGGGGGATTGGGTCAGCAGCCAGACGATCTCGCCCAGCACGGTGGACACCGTCTTGTCCGTGGGCGCAGGGGCGTCCTTGGCCATGGCGTGAATCATCATGGTCGTATTCTATGGTCAGCAATCCCCGCGGGAAAAGTGGCAATTCCTCTTGAACCTCCGATGTCGAGCGCTAAAATTCTCAAGGGGCAACAAGAAGATCAGAATTGGCCCGATGATTCGTTCGCACAATCCTCGACACGAGACACCGCTGCGCCTGGTCCTGATCGGGATGGCAGTCGTATTCCTGCCTATCTCCCTCGCCAGCGCCCAGGGCCGATCCTGCGGGCCCATCACCCATGACGGCGAAAACTACATCGTCTGCGCGGTCGATCTGCGCCAGCAGCGGCTCGGCGTGTTCTGGAAGGACCGCAAGGGCGAGCCGTTTGGATCGCTCGGTGCTCTCAATCGGCATCTCCAGATGGAGGGCCAGCGGCCGCTGTTCACGATGAATGCCGGGATGTATCATTCCGAGCTTGATCCAGTGGGCCTCTATATCGAGAACGGGCGTCAGTTCGTCCGGGCCTCGACAACCAATGGCCCGGGCAACTTCCACCTCAAGCCCAATGGTGTTTTCTTCGTCGCCAATGGCAAGGCGGGCGTGCTGGAGACAGGGCAGTTCCTGCGCCGCAACCTGAAGCCGGAACTTGCGACCCAGTCTGGCCCCATGCTGGTGATCAACGGCAAGCTGCATCCGCGTTTTCCATCGGAAGGCGTTTCCCGCAAGGTCCGCAATGGGGTGGGCGTGAAAGACGGCGACACCGCGTTCTTCGTGATCTCGGAAGGTGCGGTGACATTCACGGACTTCGCCAAGGTCTTCCGGGATCGTCTTGGAACGCCCAATGCGCTGTTTCTCGACGGTTCAGTCAGCAGCCTGACCGCTCCGGGGGTTGATCGCACAGGCTTTCGTTCGCTTGGTCCCATGATTGGAGCCTTCGAAAAGAGCCGCAGTGTCAGCCGCCTGCCCACCCCCCGTTGAAGTCGCTGGCATTTCAGCGTTAAGTGCCCGTTCTTTCAGGAAAAGCCGGGATCGCTATGGCCAAGACGTCAACTGCCGCATCACCAAAGACCGCGAAAGCCATCCAGAAGACCATAAAACCTGCCCGGAAGCAGGAGACTGCGCCTGACATCAGCGTCAAGGATTTGCTGGAGCCCTTCCGGATCACCCAGGGCAAGGATTTCAAACTCAAGGATCACCCGACACACGACGATCGAAAGGTCTTCGACTTCGACAAGGAGACGACGAATGCCCTGATCGAAGAAGGGGTTCGCGATCTGCAAAAACTGCAGGACCTGCTTTACGCGGATAACCGCTGGTCACTGCTGCTGATTTTTCAGGCGATGGATGCGGCGGGCAAGGATTCAACCATCAAGCAGGTGATGTCCGGCATCAATCCGCAGGGCTGCGAGGTTCAGGCCTTCAAGAAGCCGTCAGAAGAGGAACTCGATCACGATTTTCTGTGGCGCACCTCGAAGGTGATGCCGGAGCGCGGTCGGATCGGCATTTTCAACCGATCCTATTACGAGGAAGTCCTGGTTGTCCGCGTCCACCCGCAGATCCTCCAGAAGCAGCGCATCCCCAAGGACCTGATTGACGACGATATCTGGGAAAAGCGGCTGAGATCCATCCGCCAGAACGAGAAGCATCTGGCGCGGCAGGGCGTCCGCATCATCAAGTTCTTCCTGAACGTGGGTAAGGACGAGCAAAAGCGGCGGCTGATCGAGCGGATCGATGATCCGACAAAGAACTGGAAATTCCAGACGCAGGATCTGGTCGAGCGCGGGCGCTGGGACGATTACATGTCAGCGTACCAGGATGCGATCCGCGCCACCGCGACAAAGCACGCACCGTGGTATGTCATTCCCGCCGACGACAAGAAGTTCATGCGCGTGGCCGTGATGGCCGCCGTACGCAGAGAACTGCGAAAGCTCGAGCTCGCATATCCCGAACTGTCGCCGGAGGAGAAGGCCAAACTCGGCGAAGCGCGCAAGCAGTTGATGGACGAGAAGTAGGGCAGCGTCCTACTTCTTGCACTCCGTCTCTTTCAGCAGTTCCAGCCGCTTCAATTCACCCCTGAGCGCGAATTCGCCGAAATCGAGCTTCAGGGCCCCTGAAACGCCGTTCTCGAACAGGTCGAAGCTGAGAACATAGACCGGCGTGCGTTCGCCATTGCCTGGTTCGAAGTAGCTGATCGAGACCGGCCAGCGCGCCATGGCTTTCATGCCGGCTTTTTCGGAGGCCTCCTCAACCGGACGACCTTCTGCCGGAATCAGGTTGCCGATCAATGCGGTGGTGTCATAGATTTTCTCGCCCCCATCGGAGCCATCATAGACCCTGACTTCCACGATGCGCTCGCTCTTCCTGGCGGCAGCGATCAGGCGAATCATGTGGTCAGTCGGGAAGATCGCCACGCCATCCACGTCCATCTTCGTCTGCTTGGGCTGGCGGATATCAACGGAGAGACCGCCGTCGTCGGCGCGCTCGGCCTGCCCGCTCGTGATAACGGGCCGGTCACCGCCCGTGCGCTTTTCGCTGTTGAAGCGCAAAAGCTTGCCGTCGCCGCCTTCAAAGGTGGTGAGGCGCATGTCCGAATTCTGCGATTTGCCTTCGCCGTCCGAAATCTCCGTGACCTGGCGGAAGTTTGTCGCATAACCGTCGCAGGCGTTGCCGGTGAATTCCAGGCCAATCCGCCCGGCGACCGTCGTGATGCCTTTGCCTCGGGACGAGTGCAGGGTCAGTTCATAGGCAGCGCGGTGAGGCACCAGCGCAGTGCTTTGCGCCCAGGCAGCGACGGGACTGAGCGAGAGGCTGATCAGGACAGCAAATGTGGCGGCGCGAGGACTCATGGCTTCCTTCAAGGGGTGCGTGTGGCAACACAATCCGTTTTACGCCGGAATATGTTTGAAGATAGGCATGTATGGGGCCGACCACAATTGGCAGTGACGCGCTTGCGGCCATTTCCCGCTCTGGTAACAACACAGTGATAACGAAGGAATGACCATGAGCCAGGTTGAACAGCGTCTTGCTGCGATGGGGATCACACTCCCCGTACCGACAGCACCTCTCGCGAACTATGTGCCCTTCGTGATCACTGGAAATTTGCTGGTGACATCGGGACAGCTGTGTTTTGGCCCTGACGGCAAGCTGGCGACCCGCCATACCGGCAAGCTGGGCGGAAGCGTTTCTGCCGAGGATGGCAAGGAAGCCGCGCGGTTCTGTGCCATCAACATCCTGGCTCTGGCAAAAGTCGCGGTGGGCGATCTGGACCGCATCACACGCTGCATCAAACTGACCGGGTTCATCAATGCGATGCCGGATTACTCCGCCATTCCTGGCGTGATGAACGGTGCGTCCGATCTCATGGTTGCAGCGCTTGGTGACAAGGGGCGACATGCCCGTTCCACCGTTGGCATGGCAGTTCTGCCGATGGACAGCGCTGTTGAGGTCGAAGCGATGTTCGAGTTTGCGTGATGGCATCGTCGCTGCAGCAGTTGATGGCGAGGCCCATCGCCCATCGGGGTTTGCATGACCGGACCAGGGGCATCATCGAAAACTCCCACGCTGCCTTCTCAGCGGCAGTTGTCGGGCAATTCGGCATCGAATGCGATGTGCAGATCACCCGTGACGGCGAAGCGGTGGTGTTCCACGACTATGATCTTGATCGCCTGACGGGAGAAAGCGGGCGTGTTGATTCCCGCACTGCGGCGGAATTGAGCGCCATCACACTGAAGGGATCATCGGCAGGGAACGGAGTGTTTTCCCTCTTGTCCATGCTGGATCTCGTGGCTGGACGTGTTCCAATCGTTGTCGAGATCAAAAGCCGCTTTGACGGGGATCTGCGCCTGACCCGGCGGGTGGCCGACGTGATGAACCGTTACAAGGACCACCCGCTGACGGTCGAATCGTTTGATCCCCGGATCGTGGCCGCATTGCGCATGATGGCACCCGACATCCCTCGCGGCTTTGTCGGGATGGCGGTGTATGACTACCCCGATTACGAACATGTTCCGCCAGATGAGAAGCGCGCAATGGCCCATCTCCTGCATTTTGGCGAAATGCAGCCTGATTTTTTGTCATGGAACGTGAAAGACCTTCCGCATGCGGGGCCGTTTCTGTGCCGTTCAGCCCTGGGAATACCCGTCTCGACCTGGACCGTGCGGACACAGGCTGATGTCGCGAAGGCATCGGCCCATGCTGACCAGATCGTTTTTGAGGGGTTTGTGCCCTGACCGGGCAAACATGGTAAACTCGACGTTAACCCGACTCTCCTAGCGTGGCTCTGTTACAAGGGAGCGTGCTCATGGGCTCAATCGTTGATTTTCTTGCGGGACGCAGCAACAAACTGCTCCGCGACATGTTGATTGCATCGACCATCGTGACCGGGATGTGCCTCGTCGCACTGGTCTCGATCAATCAGGTTGTCGAATCGATCAAAACGGCGCGCCAGCCATTGCCCTCACGGGTTCAGGCAGCCCAGAACAATGCGTCCAACGGTCAGATCACGACGATCACCCGTTCCGTCCTTGATGATCCATTGCTGACCGGCTCCATCGGCGGTCGCACGGTTATCCTTGATCCATGCACCGGCAAGGAAAAGAAATAGCCGTTCAGGATTTTAGAGCGGCAATCTCACTCAGAAGATTCGCCAGTGCGCTTGTAACGGCTTCCGGTTTCTCCAGGCTCGACAGATGGCCGCAATCTTCGATTTCGACATAAGTCGAACCCTTGATCAACCCGCGCAATTCACGGGCATGCAGCGGCGGTGTGATCACGTCGTCCTTTCCGACAAGGATCAGCGCCGGAACGGCGACTGTCGGGAGCAATGAGCGGTAGTCCTGTCGGTTGAGCACGGCGGTCTGTTGGCGGATGAAGCGTTCCGCTCCTGTTTCGCGCATCATGGCGACAACCGTTTCTTCCAGATCTTTTTCACCGACTCGCCGGGGATGCACCAATCGCGGCCAAAGAATGCCATGCAGACGGTCGAATTGTCCGTTTTTCGCCAGCCCAATCGTCTGGTGACGGCGGACGGCATCCTCGGGTGTGTCGGGGGCAGCCCGTGTGTCAAGCAGAGCCAGCGCCAGCACGCGCTCCGGAGCCTGGCGGATGATTTCGTAGGCGACGTAGCCACCCATGGAAAGACCGACGAGCGCGAATGTCTCAGGCACTTTGGCCAGAATGTCGGCTGCAATCACCTCCAGGCTGTCGGCAACGCCATGATCCGCCACATGGCACATGTGCTGCCCTTGCAGCGCCGCTATCTGAGGCGAAAACAACCGCGCCGTACAATTCAGGCCCGGAATAAACAGCACATCCATGAAAACTCCTCTTTTTTTAACGTCCTGTGTCCGAGAAAGCATTGCAATTCAATGCGATTGCCGTCAGAGCCTGCGGGACCGAAAGCCACGATGGCCTTCCACAGGAAGCGGACCTCATGTCCTTTGCCGATCTCGGACTGTCCGAGAAAGTTCTCAAAGCAGTTACCAGTGCGGGATATACCCAGCCCACGCCGATCCAGGAGCAGGCGATCCCGCATGTCCTGACGCGCCGTGACGTGCTTGGGATAGCACAAACCGGCACCGGCAAGACCGCTGCCTTTACCTTGCCGATGCTGACGCTGCTGGAACAGGGCCGCGCCCGCGCCCGCATGCCGCGCACGCTGATTCTCGAGCCAACGCGCGAACTCGCCGCACAGGTCGAGGAGAATTTCGTCAAATACGGTGCCGAACACAAACTGAATGTCGCCCTTCTGATCGGCGGCGTGTCGTTCGGCGATCAGGACGCCAAAATTCAGCGTGGCGTCGATGTGCTGATTGCAACGCCTGGGCGGTTGCTTGATCATTTCGAGCGCGGCAAGCTGCTGATGACCGGCATCGAGGTGCTGGTGATCGACGAAGCAGATCGCATGCTGGACATGGGTTTCATTCCCGACATCGAGCGAATCTGCAAGCTGACGCCATTCACGCGCCAGACCCTCTTTTTCACGGCCACCATGCCGCCGGAAATCCAGCGGATCACCGAGCAGTTCCTCAGCAATCCGATCAAGGTTGAGGTTTCGCGCCCCGCAACAGCTGCAACCACGATCACGCAATTGCTCGTGGCATCCGGTTCAAAGGATTTCGAGAAGCGCGATACCTTGCGGCGTGTCCTGCGCGACGCCGTCGATCTGAAGAACGCCATCATCTTCTGCAACCGCAAGCGGGATATTTCCGTTGTGGTGAAATCGCTGGAAAAACACGGTTTCAATGTCGGCGGCCTCCACGGCGACATGGATCAGCGTGCCCGCATGGCCATGCTCGCGTCATTCAAGGAGGGTCGGGTCCCCTTGCTGGTGGCGTCCGATGTGGCAGCACGCGGTCTGGATATTCCCGATGTCAGTCACGTCGTGAACTATGATATTCCGATCCATGCAGATGACTATGTCCACCGTATCGGCCGGACGGGACGTGCTGGCCGGACCGGAACAGCCCTGTCCATCGCATCCAAGGCGGATACCAAGTATCTTGATGCCATTACGGCGCTGCTGAAGAAGGAAATCCCCTGGGACGGAACGTCGCTTGAGGATTTCGTGCCATCGGCATCTGAGGAGTCTGATGAGCGTCCAAGGCGTGACAGCCGCAGAGGCCGTGAACGCGATACGCAGCCCAAGGGGCGGCGTGGCGAACGGCCTCGGGAAAGCAAGAGTCCGGAGCGGAATGACGCGGCGGCACCGCAATCCGTGCCCGCGCCTGTTCAGCAATCGGCGCACAAGCCTTCACCACCAGCACCCCGCCCGGTTGCGCAGCGGACTGTGCCGCGCGATCCAGAACCACGCCGCAATTTCCGCGATGATGACGGCCCGGCGGTCAAGGGGCTGGGTGATCATATGCCGGGTTTCCTCATGAATCCGGTGCGAAAAAAATCAACTTAAGGTTGCATTTATCCTGTTGGTGAAATCGCTGCGATTTTGCTGATTGGTGGCTGTCGATCGGATAACTTAACCCGCCCTTAAAACCCATCTGCCATGCTCATGATCAGTGTAAAGGGTTTTGGGGGCAGGAATGTCGCAGAACAGAAGCGACTACGAGCGCACCATTTCGATCGGCGAGAAGGCGTTCGCGCATATTCGCGGGCATCGAACCGCCGCTTATCCCCGTGCCTACGAGCTCTGGTACACCTATGTGACAGGGCATCACCCCGCCCTGATGCGCGCCATCAATGATTTGCTGCGCAAATTCGGCCGGGTCACGCAATCCGAGCTCGACGATATCTACGACCGCTTCATCAACACGAATCGCTTCACCGCCGAGGCCGAGCGCGCAACCGTTCGGCTGCTCAGCCAGATGGATACGGTTGGCGAGGCGCTCGACAGCGCGAAGGGCGAGATCAACGACTATCGCGGCACACTGAACGGTTCCGTCGATGAGATGGAGCACGGCGTTGGCGAGGAAAGGCTGCGCTCGATCATCAGCGACCTCCTGGCCTCGACTCGCAACATGTCCCGCCTCAACGCCAAACTGTCTGAGCAGCTTGGCGAGGCAAAGACAGAAGTGGTCGAACTGCGCGAGGCGCTGGAGTCCATCCGCACCGAAAGCCAGATCGATCCGGTGACAACCCTGGCCAACCGCATGTTCTTCGACACGGCCCTTGCTGATGCCCTGAGGCATGCACAGCGGTCGGGTGACGAGCTTGTCGTGCTGATGACCGACATCGATCATTTCAAGAAATTCAACGATACCTATGGCCACCTGACGGGCGATCAGGTTTTGCGACTGGTAGCAATGTCGATCAAGCAGAACGTGAAGGGACTCGATACGGCTGCGCGTTTCGGAGGCGAGGAATTCGCGATCATCCTGCCGGGTTGCAATCTGCGCGGCGGCATTCAGGTCGCGGAACAGGTGCGCAAGGCCGTTATGAGCCGCGAACTGGTCAAGCGTTCAACCGGCGACAATCTTGGCCGCGTGACAATATCCATCGGCGTTGCTGCCTTTCGCAAGGACGATACACCAACCACGATCATCGAGCGTGCGGATACGGCGCTCTATGCTGCCAAGCGTGGCGGGCGGAACATGGTTGTGGCCGAAACCGATCCAGGAGCGGCGACAATGCGTGTCGGCGGCCAGGCAGCCTGATCCAATTCAGATGATGGACAGGACGGCGGCTCTCGCGGGACGCCGCGCCGTCGTGCATTATGTGCGATAACATAAAGACAGCCGCAACACTTTCGTCAGCGCGAACCCTGATGATCAGACGGCTTGTCTGATGGCTTAGAAGCCGAAGGACGCCAGAAGTTTGCGCGCCAGGCGCTTGCAGCTCATTGTGAACCCTGTGGCCTGGGCTGCGGCCATGCGGGCGCGGGCCAGGTCAGAGAAATCGTCATCCGGGCACGCAAACGCTGCGCCGGCAGCGGCTATGGTTCTTTCGGCGGACAAGTAACGCACTGACATTTGGCTCCCCTACGCAACAGATACGCTCTGCATTGCAAAGGGATCATAGGCCCGCACCCGTTAATGTTCTGTCATGGCGGTCGGCGCGCTTTCGGGAAAATGTACCAGCTGTTCATAATTTGGTTACAATGCTCGCTATATATTCCCGTTATGAACGTAGCACGGATGTACTGCGCGTTCCGACGGCGGGTGGCGAAAGCTGCCCGTTTTGTTTTTTGTGGCCTGTGCACAGCCACGTTTCGGTAGTGTCTCAGTTTGAAATTTAGGGCAATCAGGATGTGGCCTGCCATCTCTCCCATGGTATGCTAGACGCTAAGCATACGGGAGTTCACACTATGCCTACAGGTCCAAAGGGCGAAAAGCGTAAGGCTGCGAAAAAACATGGGCGGAGTGATGAGCGATGAGTGACGACCCTCCTTCGCGCTATGCGCTACGGCGGGTAAAGCGGGTAAAAAACCGCGTGGCTGCCTCTGAGCAGAGGCAGCCTCGCGGCACAAAATTAGAATCAAGTTGCCGCTAAAGTTATAAGTTAGGTGCCATAAGTCGCGTGGCTCATAACTTATACCTCATAACTACTCGGCTGCTTACTTCTTCCAAGGCAGGTTGTTCACTTTGCGACCGATCTTGGTGCCAAAGTCCATACCTTCTTCGCAGTCCATGCGGAAGTGTAC
>JANMFA010000438.1:0-3478 GCA_031377545.1 Hyphomicrobiales bacterium
GCATTGCCCGCCTGCTGCAGGCTCATCACGATCTTCCAGCCATCGGGCGAGAAGCGGGGGCTGAAGCTCATGCCGGGAAAATCACCCACGACTTCGCGACGACCTGCCGCCACGTCGAGGATATAGACCTTGGGGTCCTGGCCCGGCATGAAGCCCATGTAGGCGACCTCCTGCGACGACGGCGAGAAACGCGGTGTCACCACCAGTTCCTCGTTGCCGGACAACGCGCGGAAATTGCCGCCGTCCTGATCGATGATGGCGAGGCGCTTCTTGCGGTTCTCCTTTGGGCCGCTCTCGTCCACGAAGACGATGCGCGTATCGAAAAAGCCCTTTTCACCTGTGATCTTGGCGAAGGTGCCATCAGAGATGATATGCGCCGCGCGCCGCCAGTTTCCGCCATCGGTGGAGAGCTGCTGGCCCACCAGCTGTTCGCCGGAGGCCACTTCCCACAATCGGTATTGCGCCTGCACCTGGTTGCCGTTGCGCACGACCCGGCATGTCACCAGCGCCTGGATACCCGTGCCTTTCCACGCCGTGAAATTGGGCGAGGCATCGAAATTGTCAATTTTTTCGGGAAAACGCGACTTCTCGATCGGGCTGAAGAGGCCCGAGCGCTTCAGGTTGTTCGTGATGACGCCAGACACACTCTGCTGCGGCGTTTCTCCCACGCAATCCGCGACGGCGATCGGCATGGGTTGAAAATTGCCGCCGCGCAGATCGATGAAGAGCTCGGCTTGCGCAGGGATTGAGGCAGTCGCCATCAGGAGCGAGGCAAGAAGTGCCGTGGTTGTGAAACGGTTGCGTGTCATCGTCATCTCAATCATCAGGGTTCAGCTGAACGGCTATGGAGCGCCAGTCATTGTAGGTTGGCGCGAAGCGTTGCGGGATACGGAAGGGAGAGCATTGGCGAATGGCCCGCATGCCGCTTTCCGCCAATGCCCGGAAACTGGGATCGCCCGAGGAATTGATCAGCACCGGCGCGCCGTTGAGCGAACCATCGGCATTCAGCGCCACGCGCACCTGGGGCAGAACCGGAGGCTTGCCGGACACGGGCACGCTCCAGCACGAACGGATCTGGTCCGCCAGAAGCCCGGCAAGCGCTGCCCGCTCCGATGGATTGAGCCTCTGCCCTGTGGCGGTGGGCGCTCCCGCCGCTGGCGTGCGTTGCACCTGGGACCCGGTGTTGCCGCTGTTGGAGGGTGCCTCCCGTGATGCGAGCAGCGCCCTGCGCGCGGCATCCGCAGTCGCCTGGTTCTTCGCCTCCTGCTCGGCCTCGCGCTTCTTCTTCTCATCTGCCGCTTTCTTCGCAGCCTCCTGCGCCTTCTTCGCGTCCTCGGCCTTCTTGCGGTCCTCGGCGGCCTTGACATCGGCCAGCTTTTTCTGGTCCTCGCGACGGCGCGCCTCTTCCTGCTGCTCGCGGCGCTGCTCCTCTTTCAGAGCTTCCTGCTTGCGCGCTTCCTCTGCCTTGCGCTGCTCCTCGCGCTTTTTGGCTTCCTCCACGCGGCGGGCCTCTTCCAGCTTGCGCAGCTCTTCGCGTTTCTTCGCGGCCTGTCGGACAATCTCGTCCGCCTTTTCCTCCTCCTCGGTGACCTCGGCAGGCTTTGGCGGCACCACCGCAACGGGCTTGGGTGGCTCGGCGGGCTTGGGCGGTTGCGGACGCGGCACCGGCAGCGGCACGACGGCCGCGACCTCCTTGCGCTCCTCTTTGGCAGTCGCCTCCTGGGGCTTGGGCGTGTTGTCGGTGTTCACCTGACGTATCGCCTCGCCCGGAGCATTTTGCTCCTTCTTGTCATCCACCCGGTCGACACGCGGTGTCGGCTGCGGCTGTTTCGCGGATTTCTCGCCCCGCGTGATTTCGCGCAGGGCATTCTCGTCGATCATCTCGACAGAAATGGCTTCTGAAACATCTTCAAAGGTTTTCGGGTTCGAGAACGTCACGACGCTGGCGACGAGCACAGCCGCGTGCAGCCCCACGGAGAAGGGCATGCCGGGCTTTCTGAACTCGTCCTTCAGCCAGAGCAAGTCAGCGCCTCACTTCCTGTCCTGCTCGGTGAGCAGGGCCACGCGCTTGTATCCCGCGGTGGTGATGGCGGTCATGACCTGCGCCACGGTGCCATAATCCACCTGCTTGGCGCCGCGCACATAGATACGTTCTTCAAACCCCTGCTTTGCCAGCGGCTGTATCCTGGCTGCGATCTCCGCGATTGTGATGGGTGTCTCGCCGATGAAGATCTGCGCCTTGTCGTTGATCGAGATCGTGATGGGCTTCTGGTCGACGTTCAGCTGTCCCGCACCTGTTTTCGGCAGGTCGAGCGGCACGCCTGCCGTCAGCAACGGTGCCGTCACCATGAAGATGATCAGCAGCACCAGCATCACGTCGATGAACGGAGTCATGTTGATATCGGCGATCGGCGCCGATTTGCGCTTCCGCCGCCGCCTCGTGCCGGACTGCTCGCCCGCTCCGCCTGCGCTCATTGCCATCGGTCAGTTCCTCACGCCGCCAGTTCTTTACGCCGCAACCCGTTCGTCAATCTGACGCGACAATATGGCGGAAAATTCATCGGCAAAGCTCTCAAGCCGCGACTGCGCCTTCATCGCCTGCTTCTGATAGACATTATAGGCGATCACAGCGGGGATTGCTGCCGCAAGGCCAATGGCGGTGGCAAACAGCGCCTCCGCGATTCCAGGCGCGACAACAGCGAGCGACGTGTTCTTCGACGCCGCGATGGAGGTGAACGAGGTCATGATGCCCCACACCGTGCCGAACAGGCCGATGAACGGTCCGGCCGAACCAACGGTCGCCAGCACCAGCAAATTGGATTCATAGCGTTCCGCCTCACGCTGGATTGTCACATCGAGCACCTTGTCGATGCGCGAGTTGAGCGAGGCAAACCCCCGGCCCGATCCTTCAAACGCCCGCTTCCATTCACGCATTGCGGCCACGAACACGGCGGCCATGCCACTGGTCGGGCGGTTCTGCAGATTGCGGTAGAGTTCTTCCAGGCTCTGGCCGGACCAGAATGTCTCCTCGAAGGAATCCATCTGGCCGTTCAGCTTGCGAAACAGCAGCCATTTGTTGACGATGATGCTCCAGGTCCAGACGGAGGCGGCAAGCAGCCCCACCATCACCAGTTTGACCACGATATGAGCCTGCCAGAACAACCCCCAGAGGGAGAGATCATGGGCGGTTTCCGCTCCTGGCATTCGTGTCTCCAATTCGTCAGCGCCGACAATGCGCGGAACCCGCACGCTCTCGGCGTCAAATTCGTTCAAACTTGGGCTTGAAACGCCCCGGACCCGGAAACACGCGGATTTCCGGTTATTCAATCCAGTTAAGCAGGAATCAATGTTAACAACGGGTTAGCAAAGGAAGCAGGAACTGCATGGCTGGTGTGCTGGTTTAACCTCCCAGCCTCGCCCGCAGGCCATCCGGGATGCGCCTTGCCCGGCCACCGCCGACACACACCACCTTCACCTG
>JANMFA010000444.1:0-5656 GCA_031377545.1 Hyphomicrobiales bacterium
CGCCAGACCCTGTTCATCATCACCGATCAGGAAGGCTATGGCACGGGCGAATGCCTGGAGAAGCAGGGCGGCTGCGGCAAGATCATCGCCGACAGCTTCTGCGAATCAAAAGGCTTCAGGCTGGCCGATTTCTACCGCCGGGCAGAGCCCGATGACGTCACCGGCTCGATCCAGTCCGAGCGCAAGCCCACGCTGCGAGAGCCGCACGCTTTCGTGATCAGCTGCAAATAAGCCTTCCAACCGGTCATTTCCTGTTCAGGGCGCGTCCGTTAACGCGGCGTTGACCCTGACACATTGCTTTGCTGCGCTTGCGATAAGAGTTGTGTAAGGATAATACGAATGCGTCCTGGGTGGGCGGTCTGTCAGCGTAAGCCTTGAAGCCGAAGAAGAATGACCCTTATTCGTCGATCAATCCTCGTCGCCACAGCCCTTACGGCGCTGGCCCTTGCGGGCTGCACGGAAGAGGGCTCGCTCCCACGCAGTGGCCGTCACTACGTGCCGATCTCGCTCGAAATGCAGGCGGAGATGCGCGAAAAGAACATGCGCACCCACGCTCCCATCCTGATCCGCGCCTTTAAGCAGGAGAGCGAGCTGGAGGTCTGGAAACAGGATTCCTCGGGCAAGATGGCGCTTCTCAAGACCTTCCCGATGTGCCGTTGGTCAGGCCAGCTCGGCCCCAAGGTGCGCGAAGGCGATCGCCAGGTGCCGGAAGGGTTCTACAGCGTGACCCAGGGTGCCATGAACCCGAACTCAAGCTTCTATCTCTCGTTCAACGTGGGTTATCCCAACAATTTTGATCGTCAGCTCGGTCGCACCGGCGCGCATATCATGGTGCACGGTGACTGTTCGTCGATGGGCTGCTTTGCCATGACCGACAGCCAGGTCGCCGATATCTACGCGCTTTCCCGCGAGGCTTTCGCCGGCGGGCAGACACAGATCCAGTTGCAGTCCCTGCCCTTCCGCATGACGCCCGAGAATCTGGCGAAGTATCGCAGCGATCCGAACATGGCGTTCTGGAAAAACCTGAAGCAGGGCAATGACCACTTCGAGGTGACCAAGCGCCCGGTGCAGACCGCCGCCTGCAATGGCCGCTACGGCTTCGGCAGCGACACCTGCGGTGCCGAGGGCGATGCGGAAGTCCGCTCCGCCGTGGCCGCCAAGCAGCGACAGGACGAGATCAGGACGGCGGAACTCATCTCCAAGGGTTCACGCGCCGTGAAGCGCCTTTACCGCGACGGCGACATGCATCCCGTGTTCAAGGAAACGCTGCTGGCCGGCAACAACCGCCCGGTCGGCACAACCCGCAACGGCATCAGCCGCACGGATGCGATAGCCTTCACGCCGATCGAACTGCCGGTTGAACAGTACAAGACGCACAAGGCCAAGGGCCGCAGCTCCATGCAGATCGCGGAACTCGCGCAGCAGGAGCAGGTCAATGCGGCGATGGCCGCCTCGCAGGAGCCCAAGCCCGGCGAGACCGCCAAGGCTGATGCTGCGAAGGTCGAGCCAGCCAAGGTCGAACCGGCAAAGGCAACCCCTGCCCGGACAGGCACCGCGACAGCGAATGCGGCACCTGCTGCCGCACAGCCCGTCGCCGCCATCGCCGCCGCACCGGCGGAAGCCCCGCAAAAATCGGTCTTCCAGCGCATGATCGGATCGGTTGGCCTTGGTTCCGGCGATGACCCGGTGGCGGCAAGTTCCAAGGTTGAGGAAATCGCACCTCGCCCGGTCAATGTTCCGCTGCCTCCGCGCCGCCAGGCGCAGAATGCGCCAACCACCGGCCCGCAGGCGACCGCTCCGGCCTCGCAACTGCCCGACATCATTGGCCAGACGCAGCGTCTGTCGCCTTCCAGCCTTGCGGCAGGCTTCAGCAAGCTGCAGTGAGCGAGCCGCGCTGATGACAAGCGCGCTCTCCGGTTTTGCCGCGATCTTCTTTGGTCTTGCCTTGACAGCATCGGCCTGGGCCGAGGCCGATCTTGCGACCAGATCGCAGGATCCCGCCCCGCCTGTGCCGCCCTCCACTGCTCCGTTCAGCCAGGCCCCGGGCAGCGCGCCGCAGGTCGCAGGTCCATCGGAAGACCGCGCCCGCCGCATTGCAGCCTATCGCGCCATCGCCACCGCCGAAGCGCAGAGGCTCGGCCTGCCGCCCGCGATGGCGGATGCGGTGATGCGCGTCGAGAGCAACTACAACCCGGCAGCGCGCGGCAAGGATGGCGAATACGGCGTCATGCAGGTGATGCCGCCGACAGCCCGTATGCTGGGCCATACCGGACCTATCGAACAACTCGCCGAACCGGAGGTCAATATTCGTCTTGGCGTGAAATATCTTGCGGATGCGTGGCGGCTTGCGAAGGGCGATATCTGCACCGCTGCGATGAAATACCGCGCTGGCCATGGCGAAACGCGGTTTTCCGTGCTGTCCGTGCGCTATTGCGACCGCGTGCGGCAACATCTGGTTTCGGTCGGCTACACCGTGACCGGCTCTCTCCCCGAGCCGACATTCGGTTTCCGCGCCGACACGACCCGCATGGGCATCGCCATTGGCACCCAGCAGGCGGCGAAACGGCTGGCCAGCGGCAAGAAACTGCGCAGCCGCGCCAGCTGGGCCAGCTATGATTCCCGGATGCGCGATCTCGACCGGCGCGGCAAGGTCAGCCTCGGCGGGATCTGAGAGCGGTCAGTTCCGCTCCTCCGGCAACGTCGGAAGCGGCAGGAAACCGATCCCCTCGTCGTGCAACGCCTCAGCTTCATCGACAGTTGCCTTGCCGCGAATGGCCCGTTCTTCGGTTTCGCCATAGTGAATCTTGCGGGCCTCATCGGCGAACCTGGTGCCGACATCCTCGGTGTTCGCCTTCACATGCGCATGAAACTCGCGCATCACCTCCCGCAGCTTCAGCGCATGCTCGCCCATCATCGCCACGGATTGATCCGCTGCAGAGGGTGCGGTCGGCGTTTCGGACGGCACGGCAACCTCCGCCGCCGCAGCACCATCCCCTTTCATCCGCACACTGGGCGACATGATCTGCTTCTCCACGCGGCGGGAGCCACAGACGGGACAATCGACCAGCCCGCGCTTCGCCTGGGTATCAAACGAGGCACTGGAGGGAAACCAGCTCTCGAACCCGTGGCCCTTGTCGCAATGGAGCGCGTACTTGATCATGCGGTGTGCTGTCAGGCAGCCAGCAGCTTGTCGAGTTCGCCCCGGTCATCGAGCGCATAAAGATCATCGCAACCGCCGACATGGCGCTCGCCGACCCAGATCTGCGGCACGGTGCTGCGCCCACCGGCCTTTTTCGCCATGGCGGACTGATCATCCCCCGATTTCACCGGAATCTCCGTGAAAGCGACGTTCTTCTTCTTCAGGAGATCCTTGGCCGCGCTGCAATAGGGGCACCAGGATTTGGTATAGATCGTGACGGCTGGCATGAAAGGCTCCGGTTCATTCCCATAGATAGTGATTCACGACGGCGTCACAACCCTTGCAAAGGTCACAACATCGACAGAGGCCGCACCCGCCTTCAGCAGCACGCGGGACGCAGCATTCGCGGTCGAGCTTGTGGTCATCACATCATCCACCAGCAGCACGCGCTGACCGCGCAGCGACGGCTTCATCTCGTCCGGCACGATGAACGCACCCTGCAGGTTCTCCTGCCGATGGGTTCGGGTCAATCCGACCTGCCGCATCGTGCGCTTGCGCCGCCGCAGGAGCGACGGCTCCACCGGCAGACCGGAGCGCTGGCCGATCACCGCCGCGAGCGCCGCCGCCTGATTGAACCGGCGTTGCCACAGCCGCGTCCAGTGCAGCGGCACGGGCAGGATCACGGTGGCTTCTGTCAGGATATCGGCGGCAGTCGCCGCCATCATTCCGCCCATGGCGATGGCGAGTTCCTGCCGGTCGCCATATTTCAGCTTGTGAACCAGCTCCTGCGCCGCAGCCCGGTGATGCGCCACGGAGCGCGCGCGGCCAAACACCGGCGGATCGGCGATGGCAGCAGGCGAGAGCAGCGGCCCGCCGATATCCACCGCAAATGGCGTGCCCAGCCGCTCGCAGAACGGTCGGGTGATGAACGGCATCTCCCGCCAGCACACTGCGCACAACGTGGCGGGTTCCGCCGTGATCTCGCGGCATGCCACGCATTGCGGCGGATACGCCGCATCAAGCACCGCGCGGGAAGAGGCGCGCAGAAACCTGCGCCAGCGCGAGGGCCTGGCCATATTCAGTTCTGTCCTGTCCGCCGCCGACAGCTCCATCCCCGCATTATGACGCTTTACGCCAGCGCTTTCGAGTCCCATAGGAGGGCGAAATGACCGCCCCGCTTCTCTTTGATCACGCGCTGATGCTGGACCGCGCAAGGCGGCGCATGCGGCTGGAGGATGGCGCGGATTTCCTGTTCCGGCGCGCTGCGGAGGACCTGGGTGATCGATTGCAGCCCGTCTTGCGGCCATTTCCGAAGATCGTGGACATCGGTACACCGCATGCGGCCTTTGCCGAGACACTGAAGGCGAGCAGGCCGGACGCCACGACCACGCGCATTGTGGTCAACCCTTCACAGCGCGAAACCCTTGATCTCCCACCCGAAGCCTTCGACCTAGCCACATCAGGCCTCGCCCTGCAGCACGCCAACGACCTGCCCGGTGCGCTGATCCAGATCCGCCGCGCGCTGCGCCCGGACGGACTGTTCATCGGATGCCTGGCGGGAGGCGCAACGCTGACTGAATTGCGCCAGAGCCTCGCCGAGGCCGAAAGCGAAACAACCGGCGGCGTTTCCCCACGCGTGTTTCCCTTCGCCGATGTGCGCGATGTCGGCGGCCTGCTGCAACGCGCAGGGTTTGCACTCCCGGTCGCCGACAGCGAGACCATCACCGTGCGCTATGCGAATGTTTTCAGCCTCATGGCCGACCTTCGCGCGATGGGCGCGACCAACATCCTGACCGAGCGCAGCCGCCGCTTCACATATCGCAAGCTGTTTCTAAAGGCGGCGGAGGTCTATCAACGGCGCTTTGCGGACCCTGATGGAAAAATCCGCGCCACCTTCGAAATCATCTGGCTGACGGGCTGGGCCCCGCACGAAAGCCAGCAAAAACCACTGAAGCCGGGCAGCGCGAAGCAGCGGCTGGCCGATGCGCTGGGCGTGCAGGAGCGGAAGGCGGAGTGAATTAGGCCGTGAACACCCGCTCCACCCCAAGTGTCCCCAGATCATCCCAGAATCCGGGATAGGTCTTGCCTACACAGGCCGGATCAAGGATCGCGATATCCCGAACCAGCAGACCGGCCAAAGCAAAGCTCATGGCGATGCGGTGATCATCGAAGGTTTGTATCTCGCAAGGACGACTCTGGCCGATCAGCGACGGATCGCCCTGAATGATCAGGTCGTCTCCCTCTTCCACCGCCAAACCTGGTTTGATGCGGTTCTGAAAAGCACCCTTTCGCCCAAAGCGATTGAGCGCGTGCGGTGGCACCAGCAACACGGTGATTTAGTGTGGATTCTGACCGCGACGGTTCAGTTGGCCACCGAGCCAGTGGCCTCGCACCTTGCGCTTCCATTCATTTGCACCCGCATTCAAGTGCAAAACGAGCGCTTTGTAGCGGCTATCGAAGGCATAGCTAATGCACGGGATGGCAAACGCTACTGGGCACAGCGCCTTGCCGATCAGC
>JANMFA010000445.1:0-9433 GCA_031377545.1 Hyphomicrobiales bacterium
CTGCGCCCGATGGCACGAAGACCAGCAGCGCCTCCGGCTTGGCATCGGCCACGCGCTGCAGGAAGGGCGAGAAATCCGGATTCTGGAGGGGAACACGCATGTTCTCGACCTGGCCGCCGGCTTCCTTGAAGCTCGCCGAGAACGAGCTTTCAACGTCATGACCCGGACCGAAATCCGAGACGATGGTCACCACGCGCTTGATGCCTTGCGCAGCTGCCCAAGTGCCAAATGGTCCTGATATCTGGGGCACGACCTGGCTTGTGCGCACGATGAAAGGCGAACGCTCGGTGATGATCGAGGTTGCAGCCGCCATGACGACCATCGGTGTCTTGGCCTGTGTCGCGAGCGGTGCGGTCGCCAAAGCCAGCGGCGTCAGGCCGAAGCCCGCAATTGCGGTCACCTTGTCGTTGACGATCAGCTCCTGCGCCAGACGGCGGGTGACATCAGCCACCCCCGTGTCGTCCTTGAGGATCAATTCGATCTTCTTGCCAGCGACCGTGGCGCCATTTTGCTGCATGTAGAGGTTGGCGGCCGCCGCAATCTGCTTGCCGGTTGAAGTGAAGGGGCCGGTCATCGGCAGAATCAGGCCGATCTTGATGGTTTCCTGTGCCTGGGCTGCCGTCGCCATGACTGTGGCAAGAGCTGTCGCCGCGAGCGCCTTCAGAAAATGTCTGCGCATGGTATCTCCTCCTGATTTGCGGGCTTGGTGCTCCGCATTCGTTTGTTGGGTTTCTTATGTGCCGTCGTGGTCGCGATAGACAAGTCCCGCTTTCGCCAAACTCTCCCGCATCTTGTACATATCGAGGCCAAGTTCACCGGATGCGAGCCGCAACCGCTTGTCCTCCTCATTGGCCTCCCGCGCCGCGCCTGCGGCTGCGACCTCGGTCGCTGAACCGCGCGGCACGACCACAATGCCGTCATCATCGGCCACCACGACATCACCGGGATTGACCAGCGCACCCGCGCAAACCACCGGAATGTTGACGGAGCCCAGAGTGGCCTTGACCGTTCCCTTGGCCGAGATGGCGCGTGACCAGACTGGAAATCCCATCTCGGTCAATGTCTTCACATCACGGACACCGGCATCGATGACCAGGCCGAGACCGCCGCGCGCTTTCAACGATGTCGCGAGCAGGTCTCCGAACATTCCGTCCGTGTTATCGGCGGTGCAGGCCACCACGAGGATATCGCCCGGTCTGATCTGCTCGATCGCCACATGGATCATCCAGTTGTCACCGGGCTGGGCCAGCACCGTGACGGCACTGCCCGCGATCTGCGCGCCTGTGTAGATCGGTCGCATGTTGGGCTTCATCAGGCCAAGCCTGCCCATGGCCTCGTGCGTTGTGGAGGTGCCAAGTCGCTGCAGGGTCGCAATGGCTGCCGCATCGGCGCGCGGTACATTCGTGACAACGACGGGCTTCATGCGAGGCTCTCCAGGGCTTCGGGAAAGAGACGCTGATACGCCTCGCCGTACGTCATCGCCTTGCCCGAATTGCGACCGCCCTGCATGCCCCGGTTGAGCGCCACGCGGGTGTAATACTCCCAAAGGTGCTTCTGTGCCGCCAGAACCTCGAAGGCCTTGCGTTTCTGCTCCCAGACCTCATCGATGTTGAGGATGACATTGGGCTTGAAGTTGCACTGTTCGGGCTGGTGGGGCTCGAACAGGAATACGGGTGGCGCGGCATAGGCGCGGGCGGGGTCCGGCTTGTGACCGGCCGCCTGCGCGATGATGCGGGCTTCCTGGGCAAAGCGTGTCGCCTCGGGGTGGTCGACATTGTAGGGATCTTCCAGCGAGTGTGTCAGAACAAAGGACGGGTTCAGCTCGTGGAAGATGTCGATGGCGCGGTCCAGCATCTTGTCCGTGGTGCGCAAGGGATAATCGCCGGCATCCATGAACTCGATCTCCGCGCCCAGCACCGTGGCTGCGCGCTCGGCTTCGTCCTTCCGCCCGGCCTTGACGCCGGCAAGCGTTGCGCCGGCCTGCTTCCAGGCGAACTGGCTTTCGCCGCGCTCGCCGTAAGCGAGGCAGAGGATTTTCACGCGCATGCCGCGCTTGACGTGAAGCGCGATGGCTCCGCCCGCACGCCAGACGAAATCGCCGGGGTGGGCCGTGATCACGAGGCCAGTCTTCGTCTGATCGCTCATCGCCTGATCCATCATTGCGTGATTGTTTCGGGCGCGTAGGCCGTGCCGTCAAAAAGCTTGCGGGCGGTGCGCAGCAGACCAGCGCGCTCCACTGCGGTCTCACGCCCCGGCCCACCCATCGTCAGGCTGACCGTGAACTCGCCCGTGGGATGCTCGACGCTGACCGATTTCAACTGTCCCTCGGGCAGTCGTGCGACCTCGGCGGCTGGAGAGCCGGGCAGGGCTGCGGCGGTTGCGACCGTTACAGCCGCGAAAACGCCGATGGAGGCATGGCATTCGTGGGGGATAAAGCTCCGGGTGCAGATGGCACCGCCCGCAGCAGGGGTTGCCACCAGTGCAATTTTTGGCACGGCCTTGGCCGAAACATCACCAAGGTTCATCATCGGCCCGGCGATGAGGCGGATATCGTTGAGGCGCTTTTTCAGCTCCAGATCCTTGTCGAGCTGATCGCGCGTTTCATAGCCCGTGCGCCCGACATCGCTGGCTTTCATGACGATTACCGGCATGCCGTTGTCGATAAGCGTCACGCGAACCCCCAGAATGACGTCACACACATTGCCCGTGGGCAGAAGCTTGCCGCAGACCGATCCTTCCGCATCCAGGAAATCCACGGTGATGGGAGCGGAAGTCCCTGGCGCACCGTCGATGCGCGCGGCTCCGGCATAGTTCACAAGCCCACCTGGCGTCTGCACCGTGAGGTCGGCAATGGTGCCGGTGTTGACGGTGCGGACCCGGACTTTTGTCTGGCCCGGTGAGGCTGCCACCAATCCGCGCTCGATGGCAAAGGGCGCGACCCCTGAGAGGATGTTGCCGCAGTTCGGCGTGGTATCCACCATCGGCTTGTCAACGCCGACCTGCGCGAAAAGAAAATCGATATCGCAGTCTGGCAGCGTCGAGCGCGACACGATCGCCACCTTGCTCGTCAGCGGATGCGCGCCGCCCAGGCCGTCGACCTGACGCGCATCGGGCGAGCCCATGACGGCGAGCAGGACGCGGTCGCGAGAGGCGACATCCGATGGCAAATCCTCCGCCAGGAAATACGCGCCTTTCGAGGTCCCGCCCCGCATCATCATGCACCGCAAGGATATCATCCGATGCTGATCCCCGCGCGCTGGATGACACCGCGCCACAGCGTGATTTCGCTCTGGATGTGGGCGGCGAACTCCTCGGGTGTCTTGCGCAGTGCAAGCGCACCGTCATTCTCGAGAGTCTTCACGATTTCAGGTGCATCCATCAGCCCATTGATGGCCAGATTCATGCGGCTCACGATGGCATCAGGCGTTCTGACCGGAGCCACAAGGCCGTACCACTGCACCGCTTCGAAGCCGGGCAGCCCGCTGTCGGCAATGGTTGGCAGATCCGGCACAAAGGGCAGTCGCGTCAGGCTCGACACCGCCAACGCCCGCAGATGTCCGCTCGCCACCAACGGCAGCACCGCGGGGCCGCCGGTCAGCGTGAACTGGATGGTGCCTGCCACAAGATCGTTCACCGAAGGCGATGTTCCGCGATAGGGCACATGCACGGCCTTGATCCCTGCAGCATGGGCGAAATAAGCCCCCGCGATATGGGCGGCGCTGCCATTGCCGCCGGATCCGTAGTTCAGCTTGCCAGGATTGGCACGGGCGTAGGCCACAAACTCGTCACAGGTCTTCGCCGGTACGGAAGGGTTGACGACAAGGATGTTGGGGACGGTCGCCACCAGCGCGACAGGGCGGAAATCCTTCACGGGATCATAGGGCAGGGCAGGATAGAGCGAAGGGTTGAATGCCAGCGTGCCGATGTGGCCCATCATGAAGGTATGCCCGTCGGCATCCGCCTTTGCCACACCCGCCGCTGCCATTGCACCGCCCGCTCCGGGGCGGTTCTCGATGATGATGTTCTGCCGAACCAAAGGCTCCAGCTTCTGGGCGATCACGCGGGCCAGCAGATCGGTGCTGCCGCCGGGCGTGAAGGGCACGACGAATTTGATGACCTGCGATGGCCATGCCGGCTGGGCGCGGAGCATTGCTGGCGCGGCAGCGGTGGCGGCCGCGAGTGACAGTGCTGTTCTGCGGGTGATCTGTGCGGGCTGTATCATGGCCTTGGCCGCGCCCCTCTGGCCTGCGCCTCCGCCACGGCGGAAACAAGCGACGGATCGCGGCCGAGTGCGGCCACCATTTCGGCCGCCTCACGCATTTCGGCAGAGCGCCGGATTCCGTGTGTTGCCACACGCTCCTGCATGTTGAGAGAGAGCGCTGGCCAGTCGATGGAAGGGAAGGTTTCGCTCAGGCTGGCAAAAACCTCGCTCTGCACATCCCATTGCGCGGCGGACGCCGCGCATTCCACCATGAGCACTTCCAGTCCCTTGATGATGATGCTGCGACTCAGCTTCATCGCCGAAGCCCGGCCATAGTCCGTGGCAACAGCGGTCAGGTTCATCCCCAGTGCGTTCAGCCTGCGCGAGAGGCTTTCGGCGTGCGGCCCACCCGAGAGGATCGGCACGGTGATCCCGGGCTTGAGCACGGGTGCCATCACCGCACCCTCTACGTAATGCGCCCCAACCGCATTGACGTATTCCGCCGCGCGCCGTTTGGTGTCGGGCGAGGCCGAGTTCAGATCGAGAAAGTACTGGCCTGGGATCAAATAGTGGGCAGCGCTCCGGGCCACGTCCTCCGCCGCGTTGGCGGTCACGGCCGAGATGACGAGATGCGCCGCGTGCGCGGCACTTGCCGGATCAGGGCTGGTCGTGACGCCCAGTGCGCGGGCCTGGTCGATTGTGGAATGCCGCTGGTTCTGGCTGAAAAACAGATCGAAAGCCTTGATGCTCACGCCATTCGACGCGAGGAGTCCCCTGGCAAAGGTCTGTCCCACCTCGCCGAAGCCAATGAATGCAACCGATAGCGGATTGCCCGAAACCAATGCAGCTTTCTCCCATGCTTGCCAGCACATTGCACGGGCGCACCATTGATGAGCAAATGAAATGATTTTCTCAATTGATGCATTGAGTGCATGAATTGGCGATGCATTCGCAACGACGTCGAGGTCAAATCTGCCGGGAGAGTGCTTGTGTGATCAAGCCGAGCAGGGATGCCGACAGCGGTGAGAGGTTGTGCCCCTTGCGCGTGACCACGCCCAGCGTTCGTGTCACGGCGGGCGACACCAGCGGGATCGTCACGAGGTTGACGGAATCGACCGCCCTGATCGCGAGCTTCGGCACGATGGCATAGCCCACGCCTGAACTGACCAAAGCGACTGCGGTGGTGACGCGTTGCACCTCGTAGCGCCAGCTCAATGTCTCCTTGCGGCTTCCAAGGGCATCATCAATCAGGATGCGGTTGCCAGTCTCGGCGCTGATGCGGATGAGCGGCAATCGCTCGATGTCGCCCCAGCTCACGCCAGGACGCCCGGCCAGCGCATCATCCTGGCGGCAGACGAGCACGAATGGTTCCTTCACCAGCGGCTTCAGATCCAGATCCCAGCGGTTCGCGGCCACAATAGTGATGCCGAAATCCGCATCGCCCGACTGCACCCGCGCCGCGATATCGGAAGCGGAATTGTCGTAGACCTTCACCGGAATGTCGGGATGTTCCTTCCGGAACGTTGTCAGCACATCGGGCAGGCAGACAACCGCAATGGTCGGCAGGCAGCCCAGCGCAATGCGATGTTCGACCTGCTTTGCCATCCCGCTGAGCTGGTCGAGCGCGGCTGTCATCTCGTCCAGCAGACGCCTTGCGCGTGGCAGCCATTCGGAGCCCGCAGGCGTGAGTGCGACCTGTCGGGTGGTGCGGCTCAGCAGCGAGACGCCGACACCGTCCTCGAATTTGCGCATGCGGTGGCTGAGCGCAGTCTGCGACAGGTTGAGATGCGCCGCCGCCGCGTGGAAACTGCCGCGCTCCGCAATGCAGACGAAAGCCTGCAAGCCCAGAACATCCAGATGCATGGCGATAACTGGCCGGTCTCAGGTTTTCTCGACATTCCAGAATGGAACCACCTCGGGCATGCCGATGATGCCTGTGATGTTTTTCCGCCAGGCGGATGCCCGGAAAAACTGCCCGAGATAGACATGATGCACATAATCATAGGCATTGGCCTGCATGTCGCGGGCGAGCTTCTGCCGCTCGGCAAGCGTGGGGGCCTTGGCCCATTCGTCGCGCAGCAACTCCTGTTTGGCGTTCTCGGGCCAGCCGAACCATGCCTTGTCACCGGTCGCTGCATGGCCACTGGCCGCGATCGGATTGGAAAAGCCGTAGCCGGTGGCTGCCGTGATGAAGACATTCCAACCGCCTTCCGCCGGAGGCTTGCGGTTGGACCGGCGCGTCACCGTGCCGCCCCAGTCGCTCGAGGCGACCTCGGCATTCACTCCCGCCTGCCGCAGCCACTGTGCAATCAACAATGGTGCGGGATTGGCAAGATAATGATCCGAGGCCTGCAGCAGTACAACGGGCCTGCCGTCATAGCCTGCCGCCTTGAACAGATCGCGCGCCTTGGCGATGTTCTGGCCTTCTTTCAGCCAGTCGAGCCCGGCATCGTTCTCCATGTCGGTGCCACAGGCGAAGAACGCACCGCATTCCTTCCAGCGCTTTTCGCCGAACACCGCTTTCATGATGTCGGATTGCTTGACCAGGTGCAGCATGGCGCGGCGTGCTTCCACCTTGTCGAATGGCGGATGCAGATGGTTCAACCGCATCCAGCCCATGTGGCCGGTCTTGTTGAGGCCCTGCACGACGATGTTGGGGTCAGCCTCAAGCCCGTCCAGGAGATCCTGTGGCGGCACCTCGTAAAAATCGATCTCTCCGTTCTGGAGCGCTGCCAGTGCCGTACCCTGATCGGCGATGTTCTCGAACATCACGCGGTCCAGCTTCACCACCTTGCCGCCGGAAAGACCGGAAGCCGCTTCGCTGCGGGGTTTGTACCCGGCATTGCGGTCATAGACATAGCGGTTGCCAGGCCGGGTCTCGTCGCGGTTCAAGGTGAAGGGACCGGAGCCCAGGGCGTCACGCACCTGCGTGTTGGGATCGGTTTCGGCGTCCTTCTTCTTCATGATGAAACACAACGAGGGATCGAGCTTCGCCAGTGCCTGGATCACAAGGCCATAAGGTTCCGACAGCACAATGCGGAAGGTTTTGTCATCGACCACCGGTGTATCGGCAACGCGGCGAAAGAGGTGCTGGCCAAAACCATCGCGGGCGGACCAGCGGCGGATCGAGGCCACGCAATCGGCTGCGGTGACCGCTGTTCCGTCGGAGAAGGACAGGCCATCGCGCAGCTCAAAGGTGTATGTCTTCCTGTCGTCGGACACCCCCCATTTCGACACCATCTGCGGCTGCGGAGCGAAATTCGCATCAACCGCGAACAGCGTGTCGTAGATCATCGCACCGTGATAGGCCGTGATGTTGGCCGTGGTCCAGATCGGATCAAAAACGCGCAGATCCGAGTGCATGACAGCGCGGATGGTGCGGGCGCGGGACGGCGCGGTTTGCGCGAAGCTGACGTGGGGAGCAGCGATGAGGCCTGCTGCTCCGGCGATGAATGTTCGGCGGGTGGCGCGCATGGCTGTTCTCTCCATCAATGCAGGAACCATTCAATCACACAATCAACGCCCCTTTTACCGTTTTGTCCAATGGCCAGATCGGGCGATTGACGTGCCTGTAGGGTAACCGCCTCGGATTGCTCGTCAGCGGACCGTTGCCGGACGCATAGATCACCTTCGTCGCGATCGGCGAGAAGGCCGCAAAGAAGTGCTGGTTTGATTTCACCACCAGAATTTTCTGCTTCTTTGGCGGCAGGCCGTGGTTGCCGAAGAGATCGATGCCCATGGCCTGCGCACGGGTTGTGATCAGCACGGCGGAAACGCCTTCCTGTGTGCGAACCGTTGCCACATCACCCAGAGGCACGGGGCTGCCAGCGAAACTCTGGAAGCTCTCGCGCTCGGTCGAGATGATCTCGACCATCGCATCCACGGGTCGCCCTGAAGTCGCCGCCACCTTGCCGCCAAAGCGGAAGGGGAGCCTCGTGCCTTTGCCCGCATCAAAGGCAAGCTGCACCGCGACAGGATCCCAAAGGGGAGCGACGGCGGAATCCTGCACCTTGCGCGCAATCAACCGGCGCAGGAAGGTCGTGTTGTCCGATGGCGCGCCACCACCCGCGTTGTCCGTGGTGTCGGCAATCACTACCGTGCCCTGGAGCGACAGCGCCTCGTCGATGGCGTCGTCCGGCTTCACGAGCTTGGGCTGGATGATCTGGCGCATCGCAACGAGTTCGCGCCCGATCTCTTCGGCCAGGCGGTCTCCCCGAGGCTTGGCGTTGTCGGTGATCACCAGAATGCGTGCGCCGGTTTCCGGCGTGTCACCCTGCGAGAAGCCGTGGCCGATGGAGATGGAGAGGACGCCGTCCTTTCCTTCCATCGCCATGATGCGGTCGACAAGGCCACGCATGGGCTGGCGATCCGTTGGGAAATAGGCAAGTGTCCGGCAATCCCAGACCGATTTCACCGGCTTGATTGCACCGCGGATCATGCGCTGCACGAGTGTCACGACCTCGTGCCCGCGCGCCACGAAATCCGTATGAGGATATTCCTTGTAGAGCACGATGATATCCGCGAGGGCGCAGCGCTTCAGTGTGAGATGGCAATGCGGATCAAGCTCGACACCGACAACAACCTTGGGGCCGACGACCTTGCGGACATGGCTCAGGAAATCTCCTTCACAATCGAGGTAGCCCTCGGCCACCATGGCACCGTGCAGCGAGAAGACGCACCCATCGACCGGCATCGCGGCTTTCAGCTGGCCGATGATCTCGTCGCGCATGCGCTCATAGGCTTCGCGCGTGGCGGTGCCGCCGGGCTGGGCGGCGTAGCAAGAGCCTTCGATGGCGGTGAAACCATCCGTTTTCGCCCGCTCGCGTGTCACCCATAGAGCTGCCGTCTGAAGTGTCGCCAGCGGCGGGTGGGTGCCGGGTGAAAAATACGTCTTCTCCGTGAAGGCACGATAGCTCGATGGCAATGGGAAGAAGGTGTTGGCCTCAAGGGCCAGTGCGGCGGTGAAGATGCGCATTCATTTTGCCTTTCCTTCCGCTTCTCCCCTGGGGGAAGCTGCCCGCCTATTGGCGGGCTGATGGGGGCGAATCACAGCGGCCAGGGATTCTCCCTCATCCGTCATGCAGAGCATGACACCTTCTCCCAGGGGAGAAGGGCAGGGAAGAAGCGCATTCACACCTTCTCGATGTTCCAGAACGGCAGAAGTTCCGGAACGCCGATCACGCCGCGCACAGTGGCGCGCATCGCGGCGGGCTGCACCCATTGGCCGAGATA
>JANMFA010000457.1:0-8383 GCA_031377545.1 Hyphomicrobiales bacterium
CTCCGCGCGCTCGCTGCAGCCTTCCTGGCCTGGCAGGCATTGCGGGGCAACCGTGAGCTCGAGCGCCTTGGCGCCGGTCCGCACGATCTCGGACTGGAAGCGGAACGTTCCGGCCCGCTGCTCCAAATTGTCCTTGTAGAACAGGCCGCTTGCCGGGGAAAATGCGTTCCCTTCGAAATCGTCCCGCAGCAGCAGTTTCGACTTGTCAGCCACGGCTCCCATTTCCGAGGTCAGGCTGAAAGGGTCGCTCCAGTGCGCGGCCGGATGGTTGGCCACAAGCGCGAGCAGGGCGTCCAGCACCTCCCACGCGCGCGCGTCGTGGACAAGGTGATGCGTGAGCACGCCGACTGGCCGCCAGCCGCCGAGACGTGCCTGGGCAAGTTCGGACGTCAGGTCCGCCATCACCGCCGTGGCCAGCCGCCCAACCCGGCCGCCTTTCCAGTCCATGAGATCGACATGGGTGTTGACCTGAACGAGTGACGCGCCGAGGTCCGGAAGGGGCCGGGCGAACGTCGAAAGCACTTGGAACCCAAGCTCCGGAAGAAGCGCCGCCACTTCGACGCCAATGCGGTTCCAGGGCGGGACGTACCAGCTCCCGGCCGCTTCGCCGAAAAGCCCCGTAAGCCGCCCCCGCGCCGCGCCCAGCTCGGCCGCGATCGCTTCAACCCCACGCTCAAGCGGCGTCTCCTCGGACTTCCGCCCCGGAGGAGCATGATTGACGTGACTGGCGCCGTGAACAGCCACCCTGATCCCTGTTTCTACCGCCAGCCTGTCCGCAAGCGCCTGGTTTGCTCTCATCGGGATGACAGCGAGGAGGCACGGTGCCTGATAACGCCGGAGGCTTTCCAACAGCCTGTCAAGTGATGGTCCGGGCTGACAGGCGTCATCATCGCGCAGCCACAATCTGGCAATCCGCCCGGCGGCGCGCCAGCGGTCAAGTTCTTCAATCAGTGCAGGGTTATGATAGCCTTCATGCATTGGACATATCCAAGGCGATGCCTGTAACTTGCTCACGACGCGCTATCAACAGCGCTACGCAACGAGATTGCCTTGGAACCTAGCCTTTTTCGATTCATCTGGAGAAACAGTCGGCGTCAGCAACTCGTTGTCCTGGGCATCATCCTGCTGTCTCTGCCCTTCTATTTTGCTTCGTTCGACATACCCAAGCGCATCATCAATGAGGCGCTGCAGGGAAAAGCCTTTTCTCAGGCCGGTGCGACGGTCCGCTTTCTCGAGCTGTCTCTGCCGCTGCCGGATTTCATGGGTGGCTCCATCCCGCTGTTCGATGGCTTTGTGGTTTCCCAGCTGGGACTGTTGTGGGGCCTGAGCGGCGTTTTCCTGGTGCTCGTCATCATCAACGGCGCCTTCAAGTACTACGTCAACGTGATGAAGGGCGTGCTTGGCGAGCGGCTCCTGCGTCGCATGCGCTTCGTCCTGGTCGATCAATACCTGCGCTTCCGGCCGGAGGACATTCGCGGGGTCAAGCCGTCTGAAGCCGCCAGCATCATCAAGGATGAAGTCGATCCGATCGGCGGCTTCTCGGGTGACGCGTTCATCCTGCCGGCGTTTCTCCTCATGCAGGCACTGACGGCGCTGATCTTCATTCTCGTCCAGAGTTTATGGCTCGGTCTCGTCGCGTTCGCGGTCGTGCTCATCCAGGCGGTGGTCATCCCGATCCTGCGCCGCGAACAGTTGCGCCTCACCCAGCTTCGGCAGATCGAATCCCGAAAGCTGGCAGGTCAGGTTGGCGAGATTGTCGAAACGGTCCCCGCGATCCAGGTGAGTGGGTCGGGAACCTACGCCCGAGCCGAAATTGGCGCGCGTTTGGCCACCCTTTTCGATATCCGGGTACAGCTCTTCAAGCGCAAGTTCTCCGTCAAGTACCTCAACAACCTTCTGGCGCAGGTGACGCCTTTTTTCTTTTACGCCATTGGGGGCTATCTGGCGCTGACCGATACCTTGAACATCGGTCAGCTCGTTGCCGCAATTGCTGCCTACAAGGAGCTGCCGCCCCCAATCAAGGACCTGATCGATTGGGACCAGAGCCGCGCCGACGTGACCGTCAAGTACCAGCAGATTGTCGCACAGTTTCCTTCGACGCTGCTTCCCGTCGAGGCGTCCTCCGACAACGTTGATCGGCTTGCCGACGACGCACCGATCGCCATCAGCGGACTGAAGATCGCCGACAAGCGTGGGACGGTTCTGCTGGAGAGCCTGACGGTATCGATCCCGCGACCCGGACATATCGCGCTGGTCGGTACTTCGGGCAGCGGGCGTGATGCGCTGGCCCGCGTCCTCGGTCGCCAGATATCCGAGTACAAGGGGCGGATTTCGATCGGACCTGCCACATGGTCAGATCCCAACAACGGCTCGAAGCGCCTGATGATGACCTATGCCGGGCCAGATCCTTTCCTGGCATCAGGCACGCTGAAGGACAATCTCATTGCCCCGTTGCGTCGACAGCCCGAGATGCCTGACCGGGACGACAGCCTTGCCGCCCGGAGGCTGCGTCTGGAGGCCGAATTGAGCGGAACGCCGACACAGGTGCCGGACGATAGCTGGATCGATTTCAGCTGTGCAGGTGTCACTTCGCTTGATGAGCTGAGCGACCGGATGCTGTCGATGCTCAGGACCACCGGACTTGCGGAGGAGGTCTATCGGCTCGGCCTGCTGAGCCGCGTCAACCTGGCGGCTGAACCTGAGCTTGTGGCGCGGATTCCTGCGGCGCGGGAGCTGATTCTGCGCAATCTCGCCAGCCGGAGCCTAACCCATCTGGTCGAGCCGCTGGATCCCGATCGGTTCAATCGCAACGCAACGCTCGCCGAGAACCTGCTGTTTGGCAGACAGATAGGATCGCGCTTCAAGCCCGGGCAGTTCGCATCGGACCCCTATCTTCGGTCGATTCTGGAAGCGGAAGCGCTGCTGTTCCCTCTGATCGAAATGGGCCTGGTGATGGCGGAGACTGTAATCGAAGTTTTCGCAGACTTGCGACCCGGAGACCCGCTTTTCGAGCGCTTCTCCTCGATCAGCTCCGAGGAAATGCCCGAGTATCAGCGTCTCGCCGATCAGGCCCGCGCGATGAGCAATTTGAGCAGCCTGGCTACTGAAGGACAGGCCCGTCTGATCGAGCTAGGCCTGTCCTACATCGAGCCCAAGCATCGCTTGCAGCTCGTGACGCATCAGTTGGAGCGCAGGGTACTGCGCGCCCGGGAGAGCTTCCGGCGTCATCTCCCTCAAACCTACGCCAGCGATATCGAATTCTATCATCCCAACAAGTACATTGCCTCTGGAACCTTGCAGGACAACTTGCTTTTCGGTCGTGTCGCCTTCGATGCGCCGGATTCCTTCAACCGTGTTCAGGAAGTCGCGCGAGAATCCCTGCGCGAGCTGGGACTGGACCGTGACATCAATCGCCTTGGGCTCGCCCATGAAATAGGTCCTTCAGGAAAATTCCTTCAGGCCGAGCAGCGTGCCAGCCTGGCGCTTGCCCGCGCTCTCATGCCGGTTGCTGCCGTCGTGGTCATCGACGGGGCGTTCGGCCCCTTCAGCCCTTCGGAAAGCGAACAGATTCTGTCCGGTATCCGGGCAGAGATGTCAGGCCGGTCGTTGATTGTCGCCCTTTCGGATCCAAAGCTGGCAGAAACCTTTGATACTGCGCTGTATTTTGAGGGGCCAAGACTGATGCGGAGCCAAATCGCGGCAGCTCGCGTCTCCGGATTTGCAGCGGGGGACTCCTCTGGTACTGTCAAGACGAACGAGCGGCGTGAAGACCGGAATGAACTCGCTCGGGAGGGCAGGCATGCTATCAAATGACGTTAGCTCTCTCCAGCAGATACCGCTGTTTCGCGACCTGGAAACTGCCAAGATCAAGCTGATCCTGCTGGCGGGCCAAAGAGTAAACTATCGGGTCGGAGATCAGCTTCTCAAGGAGGGTGACCGGGCTGATACCGTCTTCATCATCCTGGAGGGCAAGGCCAAGGTGTTGCGCATGGATGGTGGCAACCACGTGCGTGTCGCAGAAGTGGAAACCGGTGCGGTGGTTGGCGAGATGGGCGTGGTGCTGGACAGGCCTTATTCTGGAACAATCATTGCGGAAACACCTGTTACTGCGCTCAGAATCGACAAGCGTACCTTTCTCGATTTGCTGGCTCAGGTTCCCCAGCTTTCGATGGCGCTGATCCGCGAGCTTGCGGCGCGCCTCCTCGAAACCAGCAATCTCTACGTGAAGGCGCTTTCCCGATGAGCGCCGGTCTGTCGCGCGACACAGGCACGGGAGACGGCAATCACTGGTACTGTCTGAAATCGATCGAGCGGTCGGCCAGGCTCTGGTCCGGCCTGATCCTTATCGTTTTTGTAACCAGCCATTTCCTCAATCACGCGCTTGGCATCTTCGGCGTAGCGGTCATGGAGCAGGCTCAGGAATGGCGAATTCTGGTTTGGCGGAGCTGGCCGGGCACGATCCTGTTGTTTGGTGCCTTCGCGACCCATGTTGGACTATCGCTTCGCCGTGTTGTTGGTCGGCGAACCTGGCGCATGCCCTGGTTGGAAGCTCTTCAGATCCTGCTTGGTATCCTGATCCCGTTCATACTCCTGGGACATGTGATTGGCACGCGCGTTCTGAGTTCGCTCGCGGACATCGATGACAGCTATGCCAATGTGCTGCGATACCTCTGGCCAGCCAATGCTTGGGTGCAGTCCCTGGCGCTTGTGGTGGTGTGGAGTCACGGCATGATCGGACTCCACTCCGCTTTCCATGTGCGACCCTGGTTCAGGCGGTCACTGGTGCCGCTCGCGATCATCGCTGCCATCATCCCGGTTCTGGCCCTTGCAGGCTTCGTGGCGGCGGGACGCGAGGCGGCGAACCTGGCAAAGCCTCCCGAGATCTGGACGGCGGAACAGCTGGCCATGCAGGTCACGGCGCTCTCGACAGGCCGCATGCTGCTGCTTGGAGCTGTGGCCCTGGTCGTTGGTCTGATCCTCTTCAAGTTCATCCGAGCCCGGCTCGCTGCGCATCTGACCATCCGCTACGTCGGTCACGGAGAAGTCAGAGGCACGCCAGGTCTGACGCTTCTGGAAATCAGCCGCGCCAATCAGATACCCCATCCGTCAGCCTGCGGAGGGCGGGGGCGCTGCTCGAGCTGCCGGGTGCTTGTGACGGGAGGGCAGGAGGGGCTTCATCCTCCATCCGGTCTGGAGCAAAGAATGCTTGAGCGGATCCGGGCTCCACAGAATGTCAGGCTCGCCTGCCAGATTCGGCCGCGCACCGATCTGAGCATCCGCGTCCTGTTGGGAACGCAGACCATGCCCGCCCAGGCAGGGGCCCTCAGTGAATCGTATGATTGGGGCGTCGAGGAAGAGTTGACAGTGCTGTTCGCGGATATTCGCGGATTCGCTACGCTTGCCAAAAATCAGCTCCCCGCTGATCTGATTGTTCTGCTCAACCGCGTCATGGGGGAGATGACCCAGGCCGTCGAGGCTCGAAAGGGCCGGATCACCACGGTGCAGACTGACGGCATCACAGCGGTTTTTGGCCTAGGCGAAAAGTCACGCGCCAGCAGCCGGGCGGCGTTGAATGCGGCGGCCGACATTCTCAAGGCCGTGCACCTCGTCAACAAGGACCTCAGGGCTGCGCTGCCCTTGCCCATCAGGGTCGGGATCGGCCTCCATTCCGGCGAAGTTGTCGTGACCAGCGCTGATGATGGGGCGTTTGGTCAGCGAATGGTTGTGATCGGGGAGGCCGTTGTGATCGCCAGTCGGCTGGAAGAAGCGACCAAGGAACTGGCGGCGGATTGCGTGGTCTCGTCCTACACGATTGCCGCCGCGGGGCTTTCTCCGCCAACCGCAGGAGAGCGACCGGTGTATTACAAGAACGGCGCGAACCCGGTGCTCGTCCATGCGTTCGGCGACCGGCAGGATCTGCGCGCACTGCTCGGCCGCAAGGCGGATCAGCCAGTGTCTCCAGAAGCGCAGCCTGCCTCGGTCTGAAGAAACGGAACAAGCGCGATGTGCGGTTTTGCCGTCTCGATCAGCCGCAACGGTCATGTCAACCGCGAGCGCCTCGGGGCCGCCCTGAAGGCGCTGCACCATCGCGGTCCTGATGCGCATGGCCGGACTTATGTTGCCCTGGCAGGTCAGGCCGGTTCCGACGGTGCCGAGATTGGTCTCGCCCATACAAGGCTGTCCATCCTCGACCTCGACGCCCGCTCCAACCAGCCATTCCGGCTGGGTTGTCATACGCTTGTCTACAATGGCGAGATCTACAACTATCGCCACCTTGCAAGGGGTATGCCTCTCGCCACAAGCGGCGACACCGAGGTTCTGCTGCGGCTGCTGCTGCGTGATGGGATCGAAGCGCTCAACGTCGCCAACGGAATGTGGGCGTTCTGCTGGCTCGACGAGGAGAACCAGCGGCTCATCGCTGGGCGCGACCGCTATGGCAAGAAGCCCCTGTTCTATGCTGTCGACGGGGACGCGATTCATCTGGCGTCAGAGCCGCAGGCCCTTGCCGCCTTGCTGGGCAAGCCACTTGCGATGCGGGCAGACGGTGTTGACCATTTCATCGCGGATGGCTGGCTGTTTCCTGATCCCTTCGGAGCCACGCATCTGGCTGGACTGCGCGAGGTTCCGCCCGGCCAAGCGCTTGTTCTGGACATCAGGAACTGGACCGTCGAGTTGCGCGAGGCATTCCCGTTGCCAGTCGATGCTTGGTCCGGGAGTGGGGCGCTGACGGATGAAGCGCTGGCCGAAGTGATGCGCGATGCCGTCAGGTCTCGCCTCGTCTCGGACCGCAAGGTCGGCCTGTTCCTTTCCGGTGGCATCGACAGCACGCTGATCCTGTCGATCCTTGCTGCTGAGGGCCTGACGGAGAACGTCGTCTGTATTACGGGCGACGCTGGCCGCACCGATGATGCGCGCTATGCGAAGGCCTGTATCGATCAGCTCGGCATTTCTGCGCTCGCTGTGCCGTTGCCCTATGACGCTTTGGGGTTCGAGCAGTTTCTGGCGATATGCCGGACACAGGCGAAGCCGTTCCCCATGATTGGCAACATTCTCGGGATGCATGCGCTCTACAAGGCTGTGGCCGATCACGATATCCGTGTCGTTCTCGACGGCACCGGGGCAGATGAGATCTTCGCAGGCTATTGGCACCGCTACTTCGCAGCCGCCCTGCGCGATGCCAAGGCAGCCGGCGACGACGATTGGATCAGAACAGTCAGCCCGACGATGCCCAACAGCTACCGGCATCTCCACGCAGCGAACGCCTGGATGCCGACACGCGAATTCCCTGGCCTTGATGACCTTGCGATGCTGAGGCCTGACGCACGCCGGGCGATCACGGGGACTGCTCCTCAGGACCCCCTTCAGGACCACATGGGTACGCTTTCCGAGGCGCTGCTTGTCGACGCGACGGCAGGGCGCATGCAGGAATGGCTCTGGCAGAATGATCGCAACGCCATGGCTTCCAGTGTCGAGAATCGCAGCCCGTTTCTCGACTACCGCCTCGCAGCATGGGCGACGACGCCATACCATCGCAAGTTCGGCGGGCCCTGGAACAAGAGGGAACTGAGAGGCCTCTTTGATCGCTTCGTGCCGCTGCCCACGGCTCAACGGCGCGACAAGCAGGGGTTTCGCTGGGCCTTCGATCACTTCTTCCGGGCAAATCTCGAACCGCTGCTGGCCCTCATCCACGGCTCGGCCGCGGCCCGCTGCTACGTCGATCCCGGCGCATTCGCCGATGCCGTCCGCAGTGGGCGCGTTGGCCTCGACAGCAGGCTCCTGCATCGCCTCACCGTCATCGGAGGGCTGGAGGCGACCGGGTGCCGGATGGAAGCCTGACGCTGCCCCTTCATCACCGGTACGGATCGGCGGCGTCGCGCAAACCGTCACCCAGAAAATTGAAGGCGAGAATGACGAGGATCACCGGCACGATGGGAAGCATCAGCCAGGGGTAAAGCGCCACGACGTTGATGTTCTGCGCCTCGTTGAGCATCACACCCCATGAGGTGATCGGCGGGCGCAGGCCAAGTCCGAGGAAAGAGAGCGCTGTTTCTCCCAGGATGGTACTGGGAACCGCAACCGTGGCCTTGGCGATGATATGGCTCATGAAGCCGGGAATCAGATGACGGCCCACGATGCGGGGCGTCCGTGCGCCCATCAACTGGGCGGCGAGGACATAATCCTCCTCCCTGAGCGACAGCAGCTTCGAGCGGACGGCCCGGGCCAGGCTTGTCCAGTTCATCAAGCCGAAAATGATGGTGATGCCGAAATAGACCAGCAACGGACTCCAGGAAGCCGGAATCGTGGCTGCGAGCGCCATCCAGAGCGGTATATGTGGTACTGACTGGATCACCTCGATGATGCGTTGCGTCACCATGTCGAAGAC
>JANMFA010000530.1:0-1870 GCA_031377545.1 Hyphomicrobiales bacterium
GCGAAATTTATGTGGCCGACGGCTACGGCAACCGGCGCGTCATCGTCTTCGATATGAAGACCGGGGCGTACAAGCGCCACTGGGGTGCCTATGGCACCAAGACGCCGACCGACGACAAGCTGCCGCCCTACAAGCCGGTGGCGTTCACCGACCAGTCGAAGAGCTTCTCCAACCCCGTGCATTGCGTGCGCATCTCCAACGACGGCCTCGTCTATGTCTGCGACCGTGCCAATGACCGCATCCAGGTGTTCAGGAAGGACGGCAGTTTCGTGAAAGAGTTTCAGGTGGAGCCGCAGACGCTGCAGAACGGCTCGGTCTGGGATCTCGTGCTCTCGCCGGACAAGGCACAGCGCTACATCTTCGTGGCGGACGGCGCGAACATGCAGGTGGTGACGATCGACCGCCAGACCGGCGAGAAGCTGTCGAGCTTCGGCAGGCCGGGTCGTCAGGCCGGGCAGTTCAAATGGGTGCACAACATGGCGATTGACTCGGCCGGGACGATTTATACGGCCGAGGTGGGGGATGGGAGAAGGGTGCAAAGGTTTGTCTGGGGGCGGTAGAGTGGGGGTTTGTTCCTTCTCCCGCAAGGGGAGAAGGAAAAGTGGCGCGACACTGACCGCATATCATGTTATCTTACCTACCCTTGATCGATCTGAAATGAGCAAGATGAGCGCCCAGGCCAAACTGTCCTCGAAGTTCCAGATCAGCATTCCAAAGGAAGTGCGCGAGGCGCAGCAATGGCGTGCGGGCCAGCGGTTCGTGTTCATTCCCAAGGGGGCGGGCGTGATGGTGATGCCTGCGCCCGAGTTAAACGACCTGCGTGGCATCGCGCGGGGAGCCGATACGGGCGGCTTCCGGGACCGGCAGGACCGCACCTTGATCTGATCCACTCATGAAAACGGTCATCGACAGTTCGGCCTGGATCGAATGGTTTATCGCCTCGCCGACGGGCGATGCGCTCATGGCCCTTTGGCCAGCGTTGGAAGACACGTTGGTTCCCACGCTGGTTCAGTTGGAAATCGCCAAATGGCTGAAGCGGGAAATCTCCGAAGACGCGATGGACCGGGCGCTGGCCTATATGGAGCGATGCGTCGTCATCCCGCTCGATACCCGCATCGCGCTCCACGCCGCAGAGATTTGCGTGGTGCACAAGCTTTCAACGGCAGATGCGATTGTCTATGCGACCGCGCTGGAAAACGGGGCGCGGCTTCTGACCTGCGATGCGCATTTCAAGGGGCTGGACGGGGTGATTTATGTGGGGAAGGGGTGATGGGTTGTTGTCATTGCCAACCACCACGGTCCTCATCCTGAGGAGCCGCTCTTGCGGCGTCTCGAAGGACGCACATGGTATGTGCAGCCATTGCGGCAAGCTGGGATGCCTACATCAGCCTTGTGCATGCTTCGAGACGCCCCTTTTTGGGGGCTCCTCAGCATGAGGAGGTTGTTGGATTGCGGGGGGAATGAATTTGCTTCATGTCCCTGTAACTTCCATAATTGCTACTCATGCTTCGCGTTGCATTCGGTTGAACGCAATAGGAACCACAGATCGGGCTAGTGACGCGACAAGCATCTCATTGTGTCCTGCAATCGCTCGGCTTTGAGCCGTTGTGCCCTCATTTAAGCGACGCACCCAGTCCGATCGCGATACGGGCACATATATTTCAGGTGCATTGCCCACCCCAAGGCCAATAGCGACATGTTTAGAAACGGGGAGCCACATTTCCACTTCAGGATTTGTGAGCGGCCCATTTCCAAGTCGGACTGTTGGATGACTGCCGATGACGAAGGCTTTCGAAGAGATCGTGATATGGAGGATGGCAAGGCCGCGCCCTAAAACTAAACTCACCAGCTCTGGTGACAGTCTGAGCGT
>JANMFA010000533.1:0-3692 GCA_031377545.1 Hyphomicrobiales bacterium
AGGCCGCCCCTTGGTCGACACCTTCGTGACGGAGGTTTCGCAGGACACCTGGATCTATTTCCCCTGGGACATGGGCTTCACGTTTCAGCCGCCGATCCGCGAGGGATCAACGGGCTGATCTCAGGTTCCCGTGATTTGGCAGACCCGTGATTTGGCAGAATCGTGATCTGCCGCTATTCAAGGCCCATTAACCGAAAGCCCATCCCTTGCTCGACACCCCGTCCTCCGAAACATCCGCCCTGGCACGCGACTGGATGAAGCTGCTGGCGCCCTATCGCACGCCTGACCAGCGGCAGAGTTTCTTCGAGATCGCGGTGACCGCGCTGCCGTTTTTCGGCCTGTGGGGGCTGGCCTATCTCTCGCTGTCCGTCAGTTACTGGCTCACCCTGGTGTGTTGCGTGCTGACCTCGCTGTTTCTCGTTCGCCTCTTCCTGATCCAGCATGATTGCGGCCACGGTTCGTTCTTCGAGAAGCGGGAATGGAACGACTGGGTAGGGCGCACCATTGGCGTGCTGACGATGACACCCTACCAGGTCTGGCGGCACAGCCACGCCAAGCACCATTCCACATCAGGCAATCTCGACAGGCGCGGCCATGGCGACATCGATACGCTGACGGTGCGTGAATACCGGGGCATGACCCGCCTGCAGCGCTTCGGCTATCGGCTCTACCGTTTTCCGCCGGTGATCTTCGGCATCGGACCGGCCTTCATCTTCATGCTCAAGCAGCGGCTGCCTTTCGGCTTCATGCGTGCCGGCACGATGTTCTGGATCAGCGCCATGGGTACCAATGTGGCGCTGGCCGCTGTCTGGGGTGGCATGATGTGGCTGGTGGGCTGGAAGGCCTTCCTCGCTGTTCATCTGCCGATCTGTCTGATCACCGGCTCGATCGGCGTATGGTTGTTTTATGTCCAGCATCAGTTCGAGGACAGCTACTGGGCCGAGAGCAAGGACTGGACAGCAGAGGAGGCCGCACTCTACGGCTCGTCGCATTATGACCTGCCGCAGCCGTTTCGCTGGCTGACCGCCAATATCGGCGTGCATCACGTGCATCACCTTTACAGCCGCATTCCTTATTACAAGCTGCAGCGGGTGATGCGGGACTTCCCGGAACTGGCGAGCATCCGGCGCTTTGGCTTCATTGAAAGCCTCTCATGTATCAGGCTCCGATTCTGGGATGAGGAAGCGCGGCGTATGGTGTCCGTCCACGAGGCCGCAGCGGGCGCGTGACGTTTCTGGAAGGGGATCAGGAAATCCCTCGACAGAAACATCCAATCATTTCAAGTTGCCCGTCGAGGAAACACTTCCAAGATCAGGGGCGACATGACCCAGACTGCACATTTCGGCGCTTTTGAGGTGCCTCCTGCTGACCTATCGATTCCGCAGGCGCTGCTTGATGCGCGGGACCGCTATGGCGGCACCAAGGAAATCGTCGAAGATCAGGACCGAACCGCATTGCCCTATGACAGGCTGATCCTGGGCGCGATGGTGCTGGGTCGCAAGGTCTGCGCAGGCACTGCCGAGCGCGAGCGCGTCGGCGTTTTGCTGCCGAATGTGAACGGGCTGGCCGTTACCATGTTCGGATTGATGTTCCAGGGCCGTATCCCGGTGATGCTGAACTTCTCGGCTGGCCTGCGGAACCTGAAGTCGGCCTGCGAAACGGCGCAGGTCAAAACCATCATCACGGCGCGCAAGTTCATCGAGAATGCCAAGCTGGATGATGTGGTGGCGGCGCTGGGCGAAGGCAGGCGCATCGTCTGGCTGGACGATATCCGCGCCGACATCGGCACGCTCGACAAGGTGCGCGGCGTGATCGATGCAAAGTTGCGAGCGCGATCACTGGCTGCCCGCACCAGGCGCGATGATCCGGCGGTGATCCTGTTCACGTCAGGCTCCGAGGGCAAGCCCAAGGGCGTTGTGCTCACCCACGGCAACATCATCGTCAACACGCGGCAGATCGCGGCGCATGGTGCCAGCTTCATCTCGCCCGCAGACGTGGTGATGAACCCGCTGCCCATGTTCCATTCCTACGGGCTGACCGCAGGATTCATGCTGGGCATTCTCCACGGCATGAAGGTCGTGCTTTATCCCAGCCCCCTGCATTACCGCGAGGTTCCCCGGCTCATCGGCAAGGTGAAGGCGACGCTGCTGTTTGGCACCGACACCTTCCTCGTGGGTTATGCCCGGGCGGCGGAAAAGGACGATCTCGCTTCCGTGCGCTACGTCATCACCGGGGCGGAGCGGGTGAAGGACGAGACGCGGCGCTTGTGGGATCCGTTCGGCACCACCATCCTTGAGGGCTATGGTTGCACGGAATGTTCGCCTGTTCTTGCCTGCAACACGCCTGAGATGTCGAAAACCGGCACCGTGGGACGCTTGCTGCCTGGCATCAACTGGCGGCTCGATCCGGTGGAGGGCATCACCGAGGGCGGTAAGCTCGTCGTGCAGGGCCCCAACATCATGGCGGGCTACATGCTGGCGGACAATCCCGGAATCATCCAGCCGCCCGAAGGGGGCTGGCACGACACAGGCGACATCGTGACCATGGACGACGACGGTTGCATCACCATCAAGGGCCGCGCCAAGCGCTTCGCGAAGCTGGGCGGCGAGATGGTGTCTCTTGCGGCCATCGAGACCATGGTGGCGGATCTGTGGCCCGGCGTGAACCATGTGGCGGTGTCATTGCCCGATCCGCGTAAGGGCGAGCAGATCGTGCTGGTGACCGAGCAGGGCAACGCCGACCGCCAGGCGCTGGCCGCGCATGCCAAGGCGCAGGGGTTTCCGGAGCTGTGGGTGCCGCGCGCCATCCTCGTGCTGGAGCAGATCCCGGTGCTTGGCTCCGGCAAGATCGATTACGCCGCGACGCAGGAAGAGGCAGCTGGCAAGAGGACGCTGTTTTAGGTCATGGCGCATCCTGTATTGCTGATTGCAGCCATTCTCGCGGTGTTCATCAGCGCGGTTCATTCATTGCTCGGAGAGAAGAAGCTCATCGGCCCACTTCTGGCTCTGGAACACCGCGAACGACCGCTGGCAAGCAGGTTCATGCGTCGTGTTCTGCGTTTTGCATGGCACCTTACGTCTGTTGCCTGGATCGGCATGGGGTTGGTGCTCGCGGCGTTGGCCAGGGCGCCGCTTGATGGTACGGGTCGTCTTGCGGTCGGCATCATCGGGGCCACATTTCTCGCGATGGGGGTGTTGACGCTGGTTGCCGCGCGGGGAAGGCATCTGGCATGGGTGGTGTTTCTGGCCATTGCAGGCCTGTGTTTTGCGCCGCTTGCATGACGAGTGGCGGACTGCTTGCCCATTCGTTGGCGACCCGCTAACCCGGTCCGTGCCGTGCGGACATGGCGAAACTGGTAGACGCAAGGGACTTAAAATCTTCGCGTGTCTGCGGAATAAGCTAACCGGATCATGCGCTTAGGCCGATGCGTGCCAGAAAAGGCCCGACATAGGCCCGACGCGCGTGGCTGACATGAGCCGCGGGCGTGTGTAGAGGGACCAGAAGACGACTGTAGGCCGCTTGCCGAAACTGGTAGACGGAAGGCACTTAAAATGCCTCGGGCATCGCCCGTGTGGGTTCGAGTCCCACAGCGGCCACCATCCACAGCTTACTTGCATTGCCGCCACGCCGCCCCTTGAGCACAACGATTTTGTTGTGTAGAGAGGGAGCATGATGGAATGTTCAGTGATTCT
>JANMFA010000273.1:0-7700 GCA_031377545.1 Hyphomicrobiales bacterium
CCATGGGCGGCAAGCGCGAAATCATGGTGATGGCGCTGCGCGAGATGCACAAATCAGCGCCAGCACCGGTCGATATCATTGCGCTCGACAAGGGCGCGCCGTTTGGCCGCGTAAATGTCAACGCCGACGGCTGCACGCTGTGCCTCTCCTGCGTCTCGGCCTGCCCTGTTTCTGCGCTGGGTGACAATCCGGACAAGCCGATGCTGACGTTTGACGAAAGCCTCTGCGTGCAATGCGGCCTGTGTGCCGCGACCTGTCCCGAGAGCGTCATCACGCTGGAGCCGCGCGTCAATTTCAAGGCGTTTGGTGAAAAGCCGGTGGTGCTGAAGCAGGAAGAGCCCGCGCATTGCACGGAATGCGGCAAGGCCTTCGGCGTCAAATCCACCATCGACCGCATCGCGGCCAAGCTGGAGGGCAAGCACTGGATGTATTCAGGCCAGCACGTGGACCGGACGAAAGTGCTCAGGATGTGCGAGAATTGCCGTGTCGGCGCAATGACGGCGCAGAGCTTTGATCCGTATGGCGCGCCGGAGCGCGCGCCTGCGAAAACGTCGGAGGACTATTTCAGGGAGCGGGAGGAAATCGAAAAGGCGAGGGCGGAGCACAAGGGGAAGTTGAACTAACGCGTCACCCGCCCCAACCACTCCACCAGCGCGGCCAGATCCTCCACGTCAGTGACCTTCTGCTCCGGCATCTTCGTCCCTGGCGTCACCTTGGCAGGTCCTTCGCGGAACAGCCGCGTGATCGTCTCGGCATTCCAGGTGATGGCGTGGCCTGCAAAGCCTTCGGAATAGGCATAGTCCTTCACCGTTCCTGCCTTGCGGCCGAAAACGCCATGCAGCGTCGGCCCCGCCCGGTTCCCGCCGTCCGGCGTCACGGTGTGGCAGGCGTCGCAGGCGCGAAACACCTGCGCGCCGCGTTCGTTCATCGCGCTTGCGGGAAAATCGACCTTCGGCGTGTTGGCCGGTGTCAGCGGCTGGCCTGTCTTCACGTCCCATTTGCGGATCATGCGGTCTGCCCCGCCGGTGATAAGCGTTTTGCCGTCGGGATGGAACGCGAGGGACCACACGGGAAGGCCGGGACCAACAAGGCTTGCCAGCGTTTTGCCCGTCTCGCGGCTGATGATGGTCACAGCGCCGCGCAATCCTGCCGCCGCAATCATCTCGCCATCGGCGGAGAGCGCCAGCGACGTCACGGGCATCTCCTGCACCTCGACGGTCAGGCGTTCTGTGCCATCGCCCCGCCGGATATAGACCTTCCCGTCCGCGCCGCCCGCAATGATCTCGCCATCGAACACGGCCTGCACAGCGTTGAGTGGCGTCGGCAGCGTCACCACTGTGGGTGCGCTGCCAGTCAGCGGTGTGATGCGGATTGTGGCGTCATAGCCCGCCGTGATGATCGTGGTCTGCGACGGGCCAAAGGCGATGCCGTTGACGTTCCCCTTGTGGCCCTCGAACACCTTCGGCTGGTTCGACAGGATGCCGCTGCCGATCCAAACCCGCACCGTGCCGTCCCACGAGGCCGAGGCGATGCCGCCGATGCCTTCCGCGATGGCGAGGCCGGAGACAGGGCCGGTATGCCCATCGAGCACGGCCTTGGGCGTGGTCTCGTCCGGCTTCCACAGCGCGATCTTGCCGTCTTCGCCGCCCGACAATGCCCAGCCGTCCGGCAATGCGGCCAGGCTGGTGATGCCGCTTGCGTGAAAGCGCAGCACCTGTTCCGCCGTTTCCTTCTCGAGATTCCAGCGGATGACGCTGGTGTCGAGCCCGCCGCTGATCAGGTGTTCGCCATCAGGGGATATCGCAAGCGCCCGGACGGGTCCGCCGTGGCCGCGCATCTCGGCGAGGGCGGGGAGGGGGAGGAGGGTGAGCACGAGGGTTAGAAGGCGCTTCATCACCCTGCCTTCCGGATCACGAATACCATCACACCGTCATTCGCGGCCTGGCTCACCAGTTCGTCGCCCGTCTCGCGAATGAGATTCGGAATATCGATGGCCGCCATCGGATCGGTGCAGATCACCTGCAATGTGCCGCCCAGCACGACCGATTTCAGCGCCTTGCGCGCCTTCAGTGCGGGCAGAGGGCATTTCAGGCCTTTGAGATCAAGGATTTGCATGGACATGGGTTGTTTTCGCTGGGGTAAACACCACAGATAACGGGGATGCTTGAAAAACGAAATTCCTATCTCGTTCAGCCCGATCCATTCGACCCGCGCCTCACGCAGGAGGTGACGGGCGTCGATCACACCGGCGCGCCTGTCACCACGCGCGTCACGGTGGAACGCGCACTGACGCTTTATCTCAATTCCCGCGAGATCGTGACGATGATGACCATCGGCGATCACCCGGAGGAACTCGCCATCGGCTATCTGCTGAACCAGAACATGCTCAAGCCAGACGATGTGGTGACCGGCGTCGATTATGACGAAGACCTCGAAGTCGTGGTGGTTCGCACGGAGCACGAGACCAATTTCGAGGACAAGTTACGCAAAAAGACGCTGACCTCGGGTTGCGCGCAGGGCACGGCCTTCGGTGATCTCATGGAGCAGATCAACGAGGTCAGGTTGCCCAGAACGCCGTTTCGCACGTCGTGGCTGTATCGGCTGACATCGCAGATCAACCAGACGCCGTCGCTCTATCTGGAGGCGGGCGCGATTCATGGTTGCGTGCTGTGCCAGGCGGATAGGCCGCTGATCTACATGGAGGATGTCGGCCGCCACAATGCTGTGGACAAGGTGGCGGGCTGGATGTTCCGGCACAAGATTCCGGGCGGCGACAAGATGTTCTACACAACAGGGCGGCTGACCTCCGAGATGGTGATCAAGACTGCGCGGATGGGTATCCCGGTCATCGTCTCGCGCTCGGGATTCACGGCCTGGGGCGTGGAGCTGGCACGCCAGATCGGGATGACGCTGATCGGCCGCGCCAAGGGCAAGCGGTTCGTGGCGCTGGCGGGCGAAGAGCGGATTCTGTTTGATCAGGATCTGGCCTATGTTGCGGAAGAATCAGCGAAAAGCAGGCGGAAGGGAAGTGCCGATGAGTGAGGCATGCGCGGTCTATTCCTTCTCCCTTTGCGGGAGAAGGTGGTCGCCGGATGGCGACCGGATGAGGGGCCGCGCAGGTCTGAGAGGTCTGCGTGACCCCTCATCCGTCCTGCTCCGCAGGCCACCTTCTCCCGCAAGGGGAGAAGGAAAGGCAGTCACCCCATGATCCTCGGCGTCATTCTCGCGGGTGGCCGCGCCACGCGCATGGGCGGGGGTGACAAGGGACTCAAACGCATCGGCGGCCAGCTGATGCTCACCCGCGTCATCAACCGCATCGAACAGCAGGTGGAACGGCTCATCATCAGTGCCAACGGCGACGCAGAGCGCTTCATCGATTTCGATCTTCCGGTGATCCCGGATGACCTGCCCGATCTGCCGGGACCGCTGGCGGGAATACTTGCGGCGATGGATTTCGCTGCCGAGATGACCTCCTCCCATCTGGTGCTTTCGGTGGCTGCGGACTGTCCTTTCCTGCCGCATGACCTTTGCCCGCGCCTGCTGGCAGTGCAAAAGCTGCATGAATCCCGCATTTCCATCGCCCGGTCTGGCGGCTTCGCACAGCCGACCATTGCATTGTGGGATGTCTCGCTGCGCCATGACCTGCGCAATGCTCTGGCGGACGAGGGCCTTCGCAAGATCGACACCTTTACAGGCCGTTATGCCACCACCAGTGTGGATTGGCCCGTTTCTCCCTATGATCCGTTCTTCAATGCCAACACACCGGATGATTTGGCTCTCGCGGAAAGCATCGCTTCACGCTATGCCGATGCTTGAGATCGGGCACTGACCCGCTCCCAACTATCAAGTCCCCTGAAGACGGGACCAACTGAGGAAAAATACCATGACAGACCGTCGCCGTTTCCTGCTTGGCCTTGCTGGCGGAGCCACAGCACTTGCCATGCCTTCGATTGCGCGCGCCCAGACCGCAGCGCCGCCCAAATTTCCGCAGCCAGCACTTCCCTATGAGTATACAGCCCTGTCGCCAACCATCGGCGCACAGACGGTCGAGCTGCATTTCGTGCGTCACCACGGTGTGCAATACGGCAACGTCAACCGCCTGATCGTCGGTCGCCGCTACGAAGGCATGACATCTGTCGCGCAGATCCTGCAGCAGTCCTCGCTGGTTCCTGCTGATGCCGCGATCTTCAACAATGCGGGTCAGGCCTACAACCACGATCTCTACTGGTCGCAGTTCAAGCCCGGTGGCGCCAAGGAGCCGTCCGGCGCGCTCAAGGCCAAGATCGACAGTGATCTGGGTGGTCTCGAGAAGATGAAGACCGATCTCACGGCGCTCAGCACCGGCATCTTCGGCTCGGGCTGGGGCTGGGTCGCGCAGGATCCCGCAGGCAAGCTGGTGCTGATGGCAACGGCGAACGGCGACAACCCCATCACCAAGAACCATACCGCGTTGCTGGGAGTCGATGTCTGGGAGCACGCCTATTATCTGGATTACCAGAACCGCAGGGCGGATCACGTCAAGGCCGTGCTGGACACGCTCGTGAACTGGAGTGTGGTCGGTGAGCGCCTGAAGGTGTGAGTCTTTGTTTCCTTCTCCCGCTTGCGGGAGAAGGTGGCCGAGCGAAGCGAGGCTGGATGAGGGCATGGACGGTTTCGCGCTGCCCTCATCCGTCGCTGCGCGATACCTTCTCCCGCTTGCGGGAGAGGGAAGGTTCCGGGCTTTACACCCGCATCTCGGTCGTGAACACTTTCTGAGCCACGACCCATTTGCTATCGAGTTTCACAAAGCACAGCAGATCCGTGAAGTAGCGCGGTGGCATCTGGCACTTGACCTTCACATGGGCCAGCGTGTCGCTGATCAGGTCGATCGAGAGGATATGGTCATCCCGCACCAACCCTTGCGCATGGGGCGAGGGACGGCTGCGGACGGCATTCAGCCATTCGTCGCGCGGCACGATCTTCAGCTCATTCTCGTAAGCCTGCGTAAGCGCCGATGACGGCAGGAAGACCGTGGCGATCTTGTCTGCGTTGCCCTCGTAGAGCCCGTCGAAATACGTCTGCGTTGCGGCACGGATGGCGGCAATCTCGGTATTGGCCTGCATCGTCAGACTCCCAGCATCAGCTTGAGGTTCTGCACGGCGGCACCCGATGCCCCCTTGCCCAGATTGTCCAGCTTGGCGACAAGCACTGCCTGCCGGTGCTTCTCGTTCGCAAAGACGCGCAATTCCATCCGGTTGGTGGCGTTCAGGCTTTCCGCTTCGAGCTTGCCACCTTCCGCCGCAATCGCTTCAGCATCGATGACCCGCACGTACTCCGCGCCGCCGTAATGTTTTGCCAGCGCCGCCGAAAGCTCCGCGCCCGTCGGCTTGCCCGGCAGGCTGTCGAGATGCAGCGGCACGCTGACCAGCATGCCCTGCCGGAAATTGCCGACGGATGGCACGAAGATCGGCCGCGTCGTCAGGCCGGTGTATTTCATGGTCTCGGGCACATGCTTGTGCGCCAGGCCCAGCGCATAGAGCTCGAATGCGGGCGACGTTCCAGCCTCATAGCCCTCAATCATGCTCCGTCCGCCGCCGGAATAGCCCGAGACAGCATTGATGCTGACGGGATGGCTCGCTGGGATCAACCCGGCATCGACCAGCGGCCGCAACAGGGCGATCGCACAGGTGGAGTAGCAGCCGGGGTTCGACACCTTGTCCGCACCACGAATGGCATCCGCGATGCCTGGTGCCAGCTCGGCGAAGCCGAACACCCAGCCTTCCGCCACCCGGTGCGCGGTCGAGGCGTCGAGTATGCGCGGCGCATCCTTGCCAAGCTCGCCAGCCATCGCGGTCGCCTCCCGCGCATGGTCGTCGTGCAGGCACAGGATGATCAGGTCAGCCTCGGCCATCATCGCCTTTCGCGCGCTGGCATCTTTGCGCAGCGCCGGATCGATGCTGATCACCTTGAGGCCGCTCATTCCCGCCAGACGCTCACGGATCTGCAATCCGGTGGTTCCGGCTTCGCCGTCGATGAAAATGGACGGCATCTTGCTCTTGAGCTTGAACTGGCTGGGGGAAGGCATCTGGTTCATGGCAATGGTCCTCGGAAAGCTGGCTGGTGGCAGCGCGGGACAATAAAAAACCGCGCTATCAAGGCGCGGTCATGACGGTGTTCGAAACAGGCGAACAGACGTTACGCGCCAGATTGGCTCGTGGTCACTCGTCGGATCGGGGCTGAAGCACTCAACATGAGTGTCCGATGACAGAACGCCCGGGTGGTGTCAAGAATCGAAGGCTGGAAAAGCAGCCTTGTTAAGGAGCCGCATGAATCTCCTGAATCGGAATCTCAACTGCATCTCCCCAGTCTAGACGCTTGTATTTTCTGAATAATTCCTTGTTGCGGCTCGGGGCCGAATTTTGTGTCAAACCGGCAGGACCGCACGTGTCAAGCATGACCACCGCCTTGGTCTCGACAGGGCGTGCGACGATGCGGTGGCTCTTCCGCGCCTCCGGCATCGTCCTCACCAGGGCCAGATACGCATAGGGTTCGTCCTCGAAAGGCCTGTCACCGCCCTTGAGGAGCCGATGATCGCGGCTGCGCTGGACGCGTGCGAAGAAACGGCACCAGTTCCTGCCCATCATCGGGCAAGGCGCTTCGTGGGTGCAGGGCGCGGCGACATGGGCACCTTGCGCGACCAGCATACTTCGCGCGGCCTTCAACCGGGCAAACCCGTCCGGCGTTCCTGGCTCCACGAGCAGAAGCACTTGCCTGGAAGCAGTCCACATCGTGTGGATCAGGGCTGTCTGCGCAGCTGGAGGGAGTTCTGCCAGTACATAGCTCGCGATCACCAGGTCGGCGGGTGGTGCGGTCAGGCTTTGGCTCACGTCCTGATTGATGAAGCGGACAGCGGCTGATCCAAGCGCGGCGTCGGCAAGAGTGCGTGCGAGAGCAAGAAAGGGCCCGTTCCGGTCCAGCAGTGCGATTTCGGCCAGTTCAGGAAAGCTTGCCACCGCCGCAAAACTGGCTGTGCCCGGCCCGCAACCGACATCCAGCAGGGAGTTTGGGGCAAATCCGGGCATGGCGTCCGACAGATGCACAAGGGAGGCGGCCGTCGCGGCGAAGGTTGCCGGCATCCGGGCCAGCGCATAGGCCAGCGCATCGTCATCTGACAGCAGCGACCGGCTGGAATTCTGCCGCGCCCTGTAGGTCGCGGTAATGTCCCGCGAACGGCTTGCGAGTTCCGTTCGGGCATGTCCTTCGGCCAAAACTTCCAGCGCTGAACGCAACGAGACCGGAAGCAGGCTCACAGCGGGAATTCAGCTCGGCGGCAGCGGTGCCAGCAAATTCGAGGCGCGGAACAGCTGCTTCAGGATCGTGATGTCCTCACCCCCCGAAGGTGTCGTGCGGCTGATGAAATCAAACAGCTGGCCGTCCTGGATGCCAAAGTTCGCCACGCGGGACACCTTGTTCTTGTCGTCGAGATAGATGGCAACCACCCGCTGGTCCTGCAGGTTCTCCTTCATGAAGGCGAAACGCCGACCCAGACGCTGCGAGACATAATAATACGTCCTGCTGCCAACCGTGGAGACCGTGGATGGCGTGCCCAGCACGAGAAGCACCTGCTCGGCCGATGCACCGGGCTTGATCTGCTCCAGGGCACGGTCATCCTGCTGCCATCCCCGGCTGATGACCTCGCCTTCGCAACCGACCAGGCCGAG
>JANMFA010000622.1:0-2668 GCA_031377545.1 Hyphomicrobiales bacterium
ATCCTGCTGAAGCCGCATGACCCTCATCACAAGCCAAGCGGGATCACAGGCTTTCTTGGTGCTCCGCTGCGGTTATTCTTCCGGGGCTTCAACGCGGCTTTCGACTGGCTGTCGCGGGGCTATGCAGGCCTGTCGCGTCGCCTGATCCGGCTGGCGGTTCTTGTGCTGGTTGTCTATGGCGGCCTGATCGGATTGACCTACAACCAGCTGACAGCAGTGCCGACGGGCCTGATTCCCCAGCTTGACCGCGGATATTTCATAGCGGCTTTCCAACTGCCGCCTGGTGCGTCGCTTGAGCGCACCGACGCCGTGATCAAGCGGGCGTCGGACATTCTGCAGTCAAGGCCGGGCGTTCTGAATTCCGTGGCGTTTGTGGGCCTTGATGGCGCGACATTCACCAACGCGCCAAACGCGGGCGTCATTTTCGTCGCCCTGAAGGATTTCAAGGAACGCACGAAAGACGGACTCACGACACAGGGCATCCTGGGCGACCTCAGGCGTCAGATGTTCGGTATCGGGGAAGCCTTCGCACTGGTCATTGAACCGCCCGCCGTTCCAGGCATCGGAACGGGCGGCGGCTTGAAAGGGTATGTGCAGGACCGCGGAGGGCGCGGCCTTCAGGCACTTGAGGGCGCGGCATGGATCGTGGCGGGATCAGCGGGGCAAACGCCGGGTATCCAGCAGGCATTCACGCTCTACAACACCCGTACACCGCAGGTGTACGCCGATATCGACAGGACGAAGTCCGAACTCCTGGGCGTTCCCATCGGCCGCGTCTTCGAGACGCTTTCGGTCTATATGGGATCCGCCTTTGTCAATGACTTCAATGTTCTGGGCCGAACCTACCGGGTCACGGCACAGGCCGACAATCCCTATCGCCTCACCATTCCCGATGTTGCCGGGTTGAAGACCCGCAATGTCTCGGGCGAAATGGTGCCTATCGGCGCAGTCGCCACGTTCAGCGACGTCACCGGCGCTTACCGCGTGCCGCGCTACAATCTCTACCCCGCCGCCGAGGTCCAGATGGCGCTGGCGCGAGGCTATTCCTCCGGCCAGGGAATCGCCGCTGTCGAGAAGATCGCCAAGGAGCGGTTGCCCGATGGGTTCGGCTTCGAATGGACGGAAATCGCGCTGCAGGAGAAGATCGCCGGGAACACCGCGATCATCGCTTTCGGATTGGCCGTTGTCTTCGTCTATCTCCTGCTCGCCGCACTCTATGAAAGTTGGCTGCTGCCGCTGGCGGTGATCCTGATTGTGCCGATGTGTATCCTGGCCGCCATGGTGGGCGTTCGCCTTGCAGGCCTTGATCGCAACATCCTGGTCGAGATCGGGCTCGTGGTTCTTGTCGGTCTCGCAGCCAAGAATGCGATCCTGATCGTGGAGTTCGCCAAGCAAGCCGAGGACGAAGGAATGCACCGGGTGCAGGCCGCTGTTGCAGCGGCCAAGACACGTCTGCGTCCGATCCTGATGACGTCGCTCGCGTTCATCCTTGGCGTTGTACCCTTGGTGATCGCCACCGGCGCAGGGGCGGAAATGCGCCAGTCGCTGGGCATCGCGGTGTTCTCCGGCATGCTTGGGGTCACGTTCTTCGGTTTGCTGTTCACGCCGGTCTTCTACGTGGTCTGCCGCTGGTTGGGGGATAAGTTCGCTCGGCGGTCGGCAGTCGTGTGAAATATCTCGGCGAGAAGAGGCACAACACCAGCCTCTGATTGCCTTTGTGGAGGGGACGGAGCGGGACCCGCGTACGGGAGTTTCCGTCTGCCCCTCCGTACTCGACTAAACGCCCACTCTCGATTTTGCGGAGACCAGCAGCAGGCGATCCTGATTGTATTTCAGGCATCATAAAACTCGAGCCTGCAAGCCCCTGAATTATTCGCGAAAAACTCAAGGAGTGACCTCAAACGTCCGGTCATGCCCCGACTGCGGACAGTTGGCTCGAACCAGCGAAGCAGCAGCCCTGCGCCCGGAGCGGAAGTCACTCCCGAAGGGCACAAGAGGTTCGTTCAAATTTGCAACTGGCATTTGCTCTGTCAGCATAGGAAGTCGCGCACGGTTCACGCCTGCTCGTGCCTGGAGCAACGGAATGTTCAATATTATTGCGATATGGACATTCATGTACTGGAGGCCTGCGGCAATGAGGAACTTCGCAACGGAAGCTGCCAGAGTCTCAGCTGCGCATCACTGCCTCGCGGCAGCATTCGTGACCCTCTATGGCTATCATGTTTGCAACATCATCAGCGGTCTCGATCTGCTGGTTTGGGCAGCGGCGCTTGTACCGGTAATCCTCGCGCAATGGCTGCTTCGCGGCCTGATTGTTTATGTCGCGCCATCAGCAAGACCGGCAGATGCGCCAGTATGGGCGTTTTCTGTTGAATTTCTTGTTTTCGCGCTTGGCGGCGGCTTGATTGGTATCATCAACGCAAAAGTGCACGGCGTACCAATCATGAATGGTGTCAAGGTGGCGTTGTCATTTCTGGCGCTCGGCCTGTTTGCTGCGGTCGAACAGGCCATCCTCAGCGTGCGTCAGCGGCTGGATCACGGCGGCCTGCCTGACGCGGTCGAAACGGTGAGGTTGTCTCTGGCCGCCAGATTGTCGTGGCTCCTAGCGACAATGATTGCGCTAGTGGTTTCCATCTCTGGCGCCTTGATGCTTCACCTGCTCGACGAG
>JANMFA010000625.1:0-7910 GCA_031377545.1 Hyphomicrobiales bacterium
TCAGCATCGGGCCGCCGGAGAGAGCGATGGCAGGAATGTCCACCGTGGCCGCAGCCATGATCTGGGCGGGGGTGGTCTTGTCGCATCCCGTCGTCAGCACCACGGCATCGAGGGGATAGCCGTAAAGGATTTCCACAAGGCTGAGGTATTGCAGGTTCCGGTCAAGGCTTGCGGTTGGCCGCTTACAAGTCTCCTGGATCGGATGAATCGGGAATTCGAAAGGCACGCCACCCATTTCGCGGATACCATCGCGAATGCGCGGCGCCAGTTCGATGTGATGGCGGTTGCAGGGTGCAATATCCGATCCGGTTTGGGCGATGCCGATGATCGGGCGACCGGACTGCAACTCATCGCGTGACAGGCCGAAATTCATGGTCCGCTCGATATAGATTGCGGTCATGTCGATATTGGCGGGATTGTTGAACCAGGCGCGGGAACGCAGTCGGTCGATCTGCGCCTTGGTCGGTTTGCGTGCCATTGTGGTTTTCTCCCGGGTCAGTTCCCACGTGAATCAAGGAACGTGGACATTGATGGCCATCGTCGGCAAAACACCCTGCGGTGGCAAGCTGCAAATCACTGCAGAAACGGGTAATTTTCCGCCTCTACAGCGAATTTGTCGAATGTCCGCCATCAACGGTAATGATCGTGCCGGTCATGTAGCGCGACGCGCCGTGGGCCAGCAGGCGAAAAGGGGCGTCAAGATCCTGCAACTGACCGATCCTGCGCATCGGCACACGCTTGATCAGCTTCTCGCCCGCATCTGTCTTGAAAAAATCATCGTTGATCTCGGTTTCAACGTAGCCCGGCGCAAGAGCGTTCACGCGTATCCCGTAGCGCGCCCATTCCAGAGCCAGCGCTTTGGTCATGTGCACCACGCCCGCTTTCGAGATGGCATAGGGCGCGACGTTGTTGGCGACCCGCAAGCCCAGGATCGAGGCAATATTAACGATATCGCCGCCGCCTGACTTCATCAGCCTGGCCGCTTCGACTGCGCAGGCCCATACGCCCCGCAGGTTGACATCCATCACGCGGTCGAAGTCGTCCAGAGTGGTTTCGATCGCCGGTGCCGTATCGGCAATGCCAGCATTGTTGACGAGGATATCCAGCCGCCGCTCGCCCTTCGAGATCGTGGCGAAAACATTGTGGATGCTGGCTTTGTCAGTGACATCCAAGGGAAGGACAATCACACGCCCGGCACCCAGACGCATGCAGTGCTCCGCCACGGCATTCAGTTTTTCCGTGCGGCGTGCCGCCAAGGCGAGCGTGCCAATCCGGTCTGCCGCGAGCAATCTGGCGAAATGCGCGCCGAGGCCTGACGATGCGCCCGTCACGAGAGCAACCCGCCCGCTCAGCAGGCCCTGAGGGCGTATGTCCGAAACGAGAGAATCTGCCATCCGCGCCTGTCCTGCACATTGTCCGGTCCGTCTTGCTGCAGTGCAAGACACCAAAAGTCCACATGGACAAACGATCTATGGTGCAACGGACGCGGGCGCGATCCAGGATTCGAACCGTTCATCTGCAAGGATTCATGGGGACGCGTGCCGTTGCGACGTTGACGCGGCGTTATCCCGGATTCTAAGCTTGCGGGGATAACACGTTGACTCGCAAGAGTTTCACCGCCGCTTGATGATGGTCCGGATTGCCCATGAGTGATGCGTCCCTCCCCCTTGCGTCCGCGCTGCAGCGGCTTGGATCGGCCATCGATCTTCTCGACGCCGCGGCCGCACGCCGTCTCGTTGGCGACCGCAACGATGCTGCGCGCTCCACCGAACTGGAATTGATGCGCGGCGACCGGGCAAAGCTGGCGGAATTGCTGGATCAGGCGCTTGCGCGTGGCCGTGCGCTCGAAACGGCGCAGAACGAAATCTCGGACCGGGTGGACCGCGCGGTTGATCTGGTCAAGCAGGCACTGGAACAGCCTGCTGTCGGGAAGGATGCCTGACCATGGGACAAGTCACGGTTACCATTGACGGCAAGGCCTACCGTATGGCCTGCGAGGACGGCCAGGAGGCGCATCTTGAAGGTCTTGCTGTCTATTTCGATGGGCGGGTGCAGGAAATGCGCACATCGTTCGGCGAGATCGGCGATATGCGGCTCACCATCATGGCGGCCATCACCGCCGCCGACGAAATCATGGAACTGCGCCGCAAGCTCTCCCTGGCCGAGGCCGATGCTGCCGGGCTGCGGGAGGCAGTGGCCGGTGCGGGTCAGCAGCAGGACGAACACGACCGCAAGACCGCCGAGGCGGTGGTTGCCCTGTCGGAACGCGTGGAGCGGATCGCCAAGGGGCTGGCTGCGATCTGAACCCCCACCTTTGTCCTGTGCTTTCCGGAGGCTGTGATGCCCAACTATGACAAGCTTGAAACAGCATCTCCTGAAAAGCGGGAGAAGGGCCAGTTCCGGGAATTGCGCGCCCTGCTCGATTTCGCCAAAGGGAAGGCGCCGGGGCTCAGGAAGCAGCTCAAGGGCATCGACATCAGATCCCTCAAGGACCGCAGCGCCCTGGCGCAGGTGCCGGTTTTGCGCAAGTCCGACCTGCTTGGACTGCAGCAGGCTGCACCGCCATTCGCCGGACTGGTGACCGTGAAGCCGGGGCAACTCGCCCGGCTCCTCATCTCACCCGGCCCGATCGCCGACCCCGAGGGCATCTACATGGACTGGTGGGGAGCGGCCCGCTCGCTGGCTGCAGCCGGATTTACCAAAGGCGACGTCGTGCTGAACACCTTCAGCTATCATTTCACGCCAGGCGGGTTCCTGATGGATTCTGCCGCACAAGCCCTTGGCTGTGCTGTGATTCCGGCGGGTCCGGGCAACATCGAGCAGCAGTTGCAAGCCATCGCGATGTTCCGCCCCGTCGGCTACTGCGGCACACCTGACTTCCTGAAGATCCTCTTTGACAAGGCAGCGGAAGCGAAAGCGGACATCTCCTGCATCAAGAAGGCGCTGGTCTCGGGCGCGGCATTCCCGCCTTCCCTGCAGGCTGAAGTCAAAAAACTCGGCGTCGATGCCTATCAGAGCTATGCCACCGCGGATCTCGGCGTTGTCGCCTATGAGAGCGAGGCACGACAGGGGCTGATCTGCAACGAGGGCCTCATTGTCGAGATCGTGCGCCCGGGCACGAATGACCCGGTTCAAGACGGTGAAGTGGGCGAAATCGTCGTCACCCGCCTGAACGAGGAATACCCGCTGTTGCGGCTGGGCACCGGTGATCTCTCGAAGTTCCTGCCCGGCCTCTCGCCTTGCGGACGCACCAACAGGAGGCTCGCGGGCTGGATGGGCCGCGCCGACCAGCGCACCAAGGTGAAGGGCATGTTCGTTGATCCCGCACAAGTCGATGCGATCGCCAAGCGGCACCCGGAGCTGGGACGCCTGCGGCTGATCGTCAGCCGCGCCAACGAGCAGGACGTGATGGTGCTGAAGGCGGAAGCGCAGGGAGCAGCGGCAGGGCTGGCCGACAGGGTGGGCGAGACGCTGGCAGCGGTTCTCAAGCTCAGGGGTGGCGTGGAACTCGTGAAGCCGGGCAGTTTGCCGAACGATGGCAAGGTGATCAGCGACGAGCGGGGGTGATTGGCATGGGCTGTTCCATCCGCCAGCTGACGATCGACGACGCCGCGATTTTCAAACCATTCCGGCTGCAGAGCCTGCGTGAGCAGCCGGACGCCTATCACTCCACGGCCGGCGAGTGGGAGCTACCGCTTGAACGCTATGAGGCGCTGATCCGCGAGAACCCTGTCTTTGCAGCGACAGACCCCGCCGGGGCGATCACTGGTGTCGCAATCCTTGGTATTACAAGCAGAACAAAATCGCAGATCAGGCATAAATGCGAGATTTGGTCGGTCTACGTGGAGCCCTCGATGCGTGGCAAGGGCGTTGCCCGCTCGCTGATGGAGGCGTGTATCAATGAGGCGCGACAGCGCGGTTTCGAGGCTGTTGTCCTAACGGCCTCAACCCACCTCACCCGCGCCGTGAAGCTGTATGAAAGCCTTGGATTCGTGACCTACGGCACAGAGCGCGGCGCAGTGAAGATGGCCGAAGGGCGGTATGTGGACAACCACCACATGGAGCTGTGGCTCTTATAAACCGTCTCAATCCCTGACCAGAATATTCCGGAACTGCCAGGCATCCTTCCTGTCGATATCCTCGGGGAAGAACCCGGGACGACCCGTCAGCGGGTTCCAGTCGGTGTAGTGTCCGACCACCGGCCCCAGATAGGGCGTCTGCACTTCAAGGCAGCGCCTGTAATCCATGTCATCCGCCTCGACGATGCCCATGGCCGGATTCTCCAGCGCATAGACCATGCCGGCCAGCACGGCTGACGAGACCTGCAGCCCTGTTGCGTTCTGATAGGGCGCGATGCGGCGTGTCTCCTCGATGGAAAGCTGCGAGCCGTACCAGTAGGCATTCTTTTTGTGGCCGTAGAGGAGCACGCCGAGTTCATCGATACCGTCGACGATCTCGTTCTCGTCGAGGATGTGATTGACTGGCTGCTTCCTGCCTTCCGCGCCGAACATTTCGTGCAGCGACAGAACGGCATCGTTGGCGGGATGATAGGCGTAGTGGCAGGTCGGACGATAGGTGACCTTCGCGCCATCCCTCGCCGTGAAGTAGTCAGCGATGGAGATCGACTCGTTGTGGGTCACGAGGAACCCGTATTGCGCGCCGGGCGTGGGGCACCACGAACGCACACGGGTGTTGGCACCGGGCTGCAGCAGATAGATCGCAGATTTACAGCCTTTGGTGTGCTTCCGGGCATTCTTGGGCATCCATTTCTCATGTGTGCCCCAGCCGAGTTCCGCCGGTTGCAGGCCTTCGGAGACGAAGCCCTCGACCGACCATGTGTTGACGAAGACATCGCGGGGCTTGGGCTTCTTCGAACGCTGCGTGTCGCGCTCGGCGATATGGATGCCCTTGACGCCGGTTTTCTTCATGAGGGCGGCCCAGTCGGCCTTGGTCTTTGGATCCTTGAACTTGAGCCCCATGTCGGCGGCGAGGTTGACCAGCGCCTGCTTGACGAACCATGACACCATGCCGGGATTTGCGCCGCAGCAGGACACCGCGGTGATACCGCCGGGACTGCGGCGGCGGGCATCGAGTACCACTTCGCGCAGTGCGTAGTTGGAACGTTCGGCTGGCCCCTTCTTTGCATCGAAATAGAAACCCGCCCAAGGTTCGGCGACAGTGTCGATGTAGAAGCAGTTGAGCGATCGGCAGAACTCCATGATATCGACGGACGATGTATCCACCGAGAGATTGACGCAGAAGCCCTGCCCGCCACCTTCGGTGAGCAACGGCTTCAGCAGCTTCTTGTAATTGGCCTTTGTCACATGCTCCTTGATGAAGCGCACCTTGTGCTTCTTCAGGATGGCGATGTCCTTGTCGTCGGGATCGATCACCACGAGGCGTTTCTTGTCGAACTTGAAATGCCGCTCGAACAGCGGCAGCGTGCCCTTGCCGATGGAACCGAAGCCGATCATCACGATGGGGCCGGTGATTTCGCCGTGGACGGGCCAGTTGGACATTGGAAAAACTCCAGGGAGCAAAACAGACGAGCGCCAATGCTTTTGCTTGGCGCTCGCGTCGGGTCAAGTTTTGAAGTCAGGATTTCGCAAATCAAGCCGCTCTTAGAGCTTCAATTTGGCGTCGTGCGCTGCGGCGGAGCATCGGTGCGCGGGTGCCGGTTGCGATGACATGGCCACGCGCCTGTGCCAGCGCGCCTTCAATCAATTCGGCACCAAGGAAACGCGCGCGATCCACCGGCCCGGGCAGAACAAGATTTTCCGTCAGCTCGGCATCAAAGCCGAAACGACCGTAATAGGGCACATCGCCAACCAGCAGCACCGCTTTGTGACCACGCAGCCTTGCCTCGGCCAGCGCATGGCGCATCAGCTTCGTGCCCAGCCCCATGCCCTCGTGACTTTGTGCGACCGCCAGTGGCCCCAGCAGCAGCGCGGATACGCCTCCCGCCACAATGTTCCAGAGCCTGATGGTGCCAACCATCTGGCCATCCGCCTTCAGCGTGAAGGCAAGGCCATCGGCAGGCAGACGCCCCTGGCGCAGGCGCTCAGACGTCTTCTCATGACGGTCAGCGCCAAAGGCAGCATCGAGCAGGCGCTCGCGCGCAGCAGCATCGAAGCGGGTTTCCGCTGCAATGGTGAGGGACGGAATGTGGACAGCGCATTCCATGGAAAGCCTCCGATGAGAGGGCCTCGCACCAGCCGATAGGCCGCCGAACGGGAAGGGTTGAAATGTTCCTTCCCCCTTGGGGGAAGGTGGCAGGCCGCAGCAAATTTGTGCAGACTGCATAAATTTGTCTGCAAAGCCTGACGGATGAGGGTAAATCCCTGCCGTCGGTGATTAGCCCTCATCCACCCGCCAAAGAGGCGGGCACCTTCTCCCGAGGGAGAAGGGAAACAACAGCCCTCAGATCACGATCTGTCGGAGGCCCGGCATGCCGTTGAAGTCGCGGCTCGAATACGTCGTCGTATAAGCGCCGGTTCCCTCGATGAGCACCTTGTCGCCGATCTCCAGGCTGAAGGGCAGCATGTAGGGTGTCTTCTCGTACATGACGTCCACGCTGTCGCAGGTAGGCCCAGCGAGAACACAAGGGCCCATCTCCGAATGATCGTGACGCGTGCGGATCGGATAGCGGATCGCCTCGTCCATGGTTTCGGCGAGACCGTGGAACTTGCCGATGTCGAGATAGACCCAGCGCACAGTGTCCTTGTCGGCCTTCTTCGAGACGAGGACAACCTCGCTCTCGATGATGCCGGCATTGCCCACCATGCCGCGGCCTGGCTCGATGATCGTCTCGGGGATGTTGTTGCCGAAGTGCTTGCGAAGCGCCCGGAAGATGGCCGAGCCGTAGCTCTCCACTGCCGGGATCTCCTTGAGGTACTTCGTGGCAAAACCGCCACCGAGATTGACCATGCTGAGCGTGATGCCACGCTCTGCCATTTCGCGGAAAATCCAGGCCGACGAAGCCAATGCGCCGTCCCACATTTCGGTGTTGCGCTGCTGCGAACCGACATGGAAGGACACACCATAGGCCTTCAGACCCAGGCGATGCGCATGTTCCAGCACGCGCGGTGCCATCTCGACCTCGCAACCGAACTTGCGCGACAGTGGCCATTCGGCGTCCTTGCCATCGCACAGGATGCGGCAGAATACGCGCGAACCGGGCGCAGCGCGGGCGATTTTCTCGACTTCGACCTCGCAATCGACCGCGAAAAGGCTGATGCCCTTCTCAAAGGCCTTCGCAACATCGCGCTCCTTCTTGATGGTGTTGCCAAAAGAAATGCGATCTGCGGTTGCGCCAGCAGCCAGCACCATCTCGATTTCGCCGATCGAGGCACAATCGAAGCAGGAGCCGAGCTGCGTGAGCATCTCGAGGATCTGCATGTCTGGGTTGGCCTTGACGGCGTAGAATACGCGCGTGTCAGGCAGTGCCTTGGCGAAGGACAGGTAGTTGTCGCGCACAACAGACTTGTCGACCACGAGGATCGGGCCGTCTTCATGTCGGTTGCGAAGGAAGTCACGGATACGGTCGGTCATTTTTCAATCCCCCAAGACGGCTGGGTGGAGCCGCTTCAGAGTGAACCCAGTGGATGCTTCGCCGCTTGCTGCGCATTGTGGAGACGCGCAACATTCGGATCGCACCCGGTGCTGACTTTCGTCAGCGCGAATGACGCCGTGAGCGCATATCTCCCACAAAGCTTGACGCTTCAAAAGAGAAAAACGCTTTCGATTGGGGGGATCATTCCCTCCGCACAGCCGGCAAGATGGACAAGCCTCTTTAGTTCGCCGGCCTTTGGAGGGGCCGACACGAGTCTAAAAAAGCCCGCTCCGTCGTTGCTTTGAGCTGCGTCACCTGCTTCGGGCAGGGCCGCCGGTTTTCGCCTCCGGCTGCCGGT
>JANMFA010000050.1:0-8867 GCA_031377545.1 Hyphomicrobiales bacterium
TCGGTGTCGACCTCCAGCCCTTCCAGCAGCGTCTGCATGTGCAGGGCCGCCGCACCTGTCAGCAGCAGCAACTCGCGCATCGTGTCCCATTCCGCATGCCAGCCGCCGACGCCGCGCTCGTGCTCCTGCATTCCGGCGGACAGCATGGTGGCGACAAGGCCTGGCGTGCGCGTGGCGATGGCGATGATCGCGGTCGTCTGCACCGGGTTGCGTTTGTGGGGGAGGGTGGAGGAACCGCCCTTGCCAGGCGCGGAAGGTTCGAAGACCTCGGCAACTTCGGTCTGCATCAGCAGCGCGATGTCGCGGGCGATCTTGCCGAAGGTGGAGCAGAGGATGCCGAGTTCGGCCGCCAATGCCTGCTCGTGCCTCCTGTCGGTGTGACACGGCCTGCCGCCATGGCCGTGCGAAAATCGGTTCTCAACACTCGATGCGACATCGCCGAGCGCCGATAGCGTGCCGACCGCGCCGCCGAACTGAAGGATCGGCGCGCCGACGACGCCGAGCGCGTGGCGGGCTGCGAGAAGGGGATGTAGCCAGTTCGCACATTTCAATCCGAAGCTCACTGGAAGCGCCTGTTGGAGAAGCGTGCGCCCCGATATTGGCGTCAGGCGATGACGACCCGCTAATGCGGCCAGTGCCGCGAGGCAGCGCTCTAAGAGGCTGCGTAATCGACGAACGCCGCCCAGTGCGAGCGCGGCCAGCCCTGTATCAATCACATCCTGGCTGGTCGCCCCGTAATGCACGAACTCCGCCGCCGCAGCGTCCTTCTCGCGCACCTTCGCCGTCAGCATCGCCACCAGCGGAATCGCCGGGTTCCCCGCCAGCGTCGTCCGCCGCCCGATCTCGGCGATGTCGTAGAGATCAACATCGCAGCACGCCGCAATCACTTCCGCCGCGTCCTTCGGAATGACGCCGACCTCGGCCTCCGCCCGCGCCAGCGCCGCCTCGAAATCGAGCATCGCTTCCAGCCAGCGGCGGTCGGAGAGAATCTCGGCCATATCCGCGTCGGCGAAGAGCGCGCCGGTCAGGCCGTTGGCAGTGGAGGGGGACATGGGGAGACTCTGGTATTGCGGATTGCGGCAGACGTTAGAGGATGAGCGATCCTTTGTCATGCCACACACAACCCTCCTCATTCTGAGGTGCGAGCAATTGCGAGCCTCGAAGAACGCACGGTATTCGTGCAATGCGGACTTCCAATGCAGAAGTGTTGCAGAGCGGTAGTGCGTCCTTCGAGGCTCCGCTTCGCTGCGCACCTCAGGATGAGGAGTTCTATGCACTGCATGTCGATCAAATTGCAAAATTCCGCCAAAAACCCCGAAAAATAAAGCTCCCACGCCTGTTCTTTCCGCTTGACCCCCGGAAAATCCCGTCTCACACTCTGTTTTGAAGAATTCGAAACAAGACGGTCTGTTTCGGCAATTCCAAAAAACACGGCAACAATCGCTGACGTTCCGGGCTGTGCCCCATCAGGCTCCAGCCCCAGAGGAGGAGGACACTGATGGCCACCGTATCCATGACGGTGAACGGCAAAGCTGTATCCGGCACCATCGAGCCGCGCACGCTTCTCGTTCAATTCCTGCGCGAAAACCTGCGCCTCACCGGCACCCATGTGGGCTGCGACACCTCGCAATGCGGGGCCTGCGTCGTGCATGTCGATGGCAAGGCGATCAAATCCTGCACCACGCTGGCTCTCACCTGCGAGGGTGCTTCCGTCACCACGATCGAGGGACTGGCGAACGGCACCACGCTGCATCCGATGCAGGAGGCGTTCCGCGAACACCACGGATTGCAATGCGGCTACTGCACGCCCGGCATGATCATGGCTGCGATCGATATGGTGAACCGCAAGGGCACCAAGCTCGACGAGCACACCATCCGCGATGAACTCGAAGGCAACATCTGTCGCTGCACGGGCTACCACAACATCGTGAAGGCCGTGGAAGCCGGTGCCGCCGCGATGGCGAAGTGATGAGAGGGCAGTGAGGCAGTCGGGAATGGGCAGTCGGTAAGCTGAAACCGTAGCCCCTTTTTCTTCACGACTGCCGATTGCCCACTGCCGACTGCCCATTCCAATTTCCAGGGAGATCGATGATGTCCGCTACCCCCACCACAGGCATTGGCGCACCGGTGCGCCGCAAGGAAGACCACCGCTTCATCACCGGCAAGGGCAATTATACCGACGATATCAACCGTCACGGCCAGGCCCATGCGTTCTTCGTGCGCTCGCCTCATGCCCATGCGAAGATCAAGAAGATCGACACAGCCGCCGCAATGAAGCTGCCCGGTGTTGTCGGCATTCTCACCGGGGCCGATCTTGCGGCTGACAAGGTTGGCGGACTGATCTGCGGCTGGATGATCCACTCCAAGGATGGTTCGCCGATGAAGGCGGGTGCCCATCCGGCCCTTGCCGATGGCAAGGTGCGGTATGTGGGCGATCACGTGGCCGTTGTCATCGCGGACACCATCGAGCAGGCGCGTGACGCCGCCGAGAAGGTCGTGGTGGATTACGACGTGCTGCCCGCTGTTGTTGATCTCGGCACGTCCACCGCCAAGGGCGTCTCGACCATCCACGACGTGGCGCCGGACAATGTGGTGTTCGACTGGCACCTCGGCGACAAGGCCGCGACGGACGCCGCCTTCAAGGCGGCCAAGCACGTGACGAAGATCGATCTCGTCAACAACCGCCTCGTTCCCAACGCCATGGAACCCCGCGCTGCCATCGGAGACTATGACGCGGGCGAAGAGGCCTTCACGCTCTACACCACCAGCCAGAACCCGCATGTGGCAAGGCTCATCCTCTCGGCCTTCATCGGCATCGCGCCGGAGCACAAGCTGCGGGTGATCGCGCCTGATGTCGGCGGTGGCTTTGGCTCCAAGATCTATGTCTATGCGGAAGAGACGGTGTGCGTCTGGGCCGCAAAGAAGGTGGGGCGTCCCGTGAAGTGGGTGGCGGACCGCACGGAGGAATTCCTCTGCGTCGCCCATGGCCGTGATCACCTGACCCATGCCGAAATGGCGATGGACGCCGATGGCAAGATCCTGGCGGTACGCGTCAAGACCCGCGCCAATCTGGGAGCGTATCTTTCGACCTTCGCTTCCGCCGTTCCGACCTATCTCTACGCGCCGTTGCTGTCAGGCCAGTACGATATTCCGGCGATCTATGCCGAAGTCGAGACGGTCTATACCAACACGGCCCCGGTCGATGCCTATCGCGGCGCGGGCCGCCCCGAAGCGACCTTCGTGGTCGAGCGCCTGGTGGAATGTGCGGCACGCCAGCTCGGCCAGGATCCGGCGAAGTTCAGGATGAAAAACTTCATCAGGAAATGGCCGCACCAGACGCCCGTCATCATGATGTATGACGCGGGCGATTATGCAGGGTCCATGAAGCAGGCGCTGAAATTGGCCGACGTGGCGGGCTTCGGCAAGCGCAAGCGCGACAGCGCCAAGAACGGCAAGCTGCGTGGCCTTGGCTATTCGGCCTATATCGAGGCCTGCGGCATCGCACCGTCGGCAGCCGTCGGCTCGCTGGGAGCCGGTGTCGGCCTGTGGGAATCCGCCGAGGTCCGCGTCAATCCGGTTGGCACAGTCGAAGTGCTGACGGGTTCGCACAGCCACGGGCAGGGCCACGAGACGACCTTTGCGCAGCTCGTCTCGGGTCGCCTCGGCATCCCGATCGAGCAGGTCGCGATCGTTCACGGCGACACTGACAAGGTGCAGATGGGCATGGGCACCTACGGCTCGCGCTCCGGCGCAGTCGGCATGTCCGCCATCGTCAAGGCGCTGGACAAGGTAGAGGCCAAGGCGAAGAAGGTGGCGGCACTCTGCATGGAGGCAGCCGAGGCCGACATCGACTTCAAGGATGGCCGCTTCACCGTGAAGGGGACGGACAAATCAATGGCCTTCGGTGAGGTGGCGCTTCAGGCCTATGTCGCCCACAAGTTCACGGGCCAGCAGCTTGAGCCGGGCCTGAAGGAAGGGGCGTTCTACGATCCCACGAACTTCACCTTCCCGGCAGGGGTGCACATCTGCGAGGTCGAGATCGATCCTGACACCGGTGTCACCAAGGTGGAGAAATGGACCGCGGTCGATGATTTCGGCACCATCATCAACCCGATGATCGTCGAAGGTCAGGTCCATGGCGGCATTGCGCAGGGCATCGGCCAGGCGCTGCATGAAGGCACGGTCTACGACAAGAACGGTCAGCTGCTGACGGCATCCTTCATGGACTACGGCATGCCGCGCGCCGATGACCTGCCGTCCTACGCCTTGGGCTTCAACTCGACAGCGGCACCGTCGAACCCGCTCGGCATAAAGGGCTGCGGCGAGGCCGGAGCGATCGCGGCACCACCGGCCGTGATCAACGCGATCACCGATGCGTTGGGTCACGAGGACATCGCGATGCCTGCCACGCCGCAAGCGGTGTGGAAGGCGGCGCAAAAGTCGATCAAGAAAATGGCAGCGGAATAGGACGAGGGAGAATCACCATGTACGACTTCAAATATCACCGCGCGACCTCGGCCCGGCAGGCGGCCAATCTTCTGGCCAAGGCCGATGATGCCAAGCTGCTGGCTGGCGGCCAGACGCTGCTGCCCACGATGAAGAACCGGCTGGCCAGCCCCGCCAACATCATCGACCTCGGCAAGGTCGATGATCTCAAGGGGATCGAAGTCAAGGGCAAGACCATTGTCATCGGCGCGATGACGACCCATGCCGAGGTGGCCGGTTCCGCCCATGTGAAGCAGCTTCTTCCGGGCCTTGCGGCGCTGGCGGAAGGTATAGGCGATCCGCATGTGCGCCACCGCGGCACGATCGGCGGCTCTGTCGCCAACAACGATCCGGCAGCGGATTATCCTGCCGGGCTGATGGCCCTTGGAGCAACCATCGTCACGAACAAGCGCAAGATTGCGGCCGATGATTTCTTCGCAGGCATGTTTGCAACGGCTCTGGGCGATGGCGAGTTGATCACCAAGGTGGTCGTGCCGGTGTCCTCGAAATTTGCCTATGCCAAATTCCCCAATCCTGCCTCGCGCTACGCGCTGGTCGGCGTGGCGGTGGCCAAGAAGGGCGCAACCGTCCGTGTCGCCGTCACAGGTGCTGGCGAGAATGGTGTGTTCCGCTGGGCGGATGGCGAGAAAGCGCTGTCGGCCAAGTTCAACGCCAAATCAGTTGATGGTCTCAAGGCAACGGCAAAGGGCCTGAACGGCGACATTCACGCCTCCGCGGAATATCGCGCCCATCTGATCGGCGTTATGGCGAAACGGGCTGTGGTGACTGCGACGACGAAGTAGGGAACACCAACCATGGCAGGGATTCCCGAGTTCCTGCTGACATCGCTGCTGATCGAACTGACGCCCGGGCCCAATATGGCTTATCTTGCTGCGCTCGCGGTTTCCCGCGGGCGCAACGAAGCACTGGCGGCTGTTGCAGGCGTGGCGACGGGTCTGCTGTTGCTCGGCGTTCTCGCCGCAGCCGGGCTCCAGACAATCATCCTGGCGTCCCCCTGGCTTTACCAGAGCATCCGCGCGGTCGGGTTCTTGTATCTGCTCTGGCTCGCGTGGGAGACGTGGCGAGTACCCGTGTTTGACCCTGCGGATCGCCTCTCCCTTGAAGGGTTCAGAAAAGGCCTGATCACCAATCTTCTGAACCCGAAAGCCGGCGTTTTTTACATCGCGGTCCTGCCGGCTTTTGTGAACCCTGCTCAGGGCAGCGTCGTCACCCAGAGCATGCTTCTGGCCGCGCTTTATGTCGGCGTCGCAACCGCAATCCACGTACTGATTGTACTGTTTGCCGATCTTGCGGGCAAAGCGCTGGCGTCGGCCGACAGGATCGCGATTGTTCGCCGAGGGCTGGCGCTGGGTCTCGTCGCGGTTGCACTGTGGTTTCTCTGGAAAACCTGAGGCAGTTCCAGCACCAGCCTCAGTACATGAATTTCTCCTCCACGATCTTGCCGTCCTTGACCGTGTAGAGGCCAACCTCCTGCATCTGCATGCGGTTGCCGGTTTCCTTCGTGGTGACATCCATATTGAAGATCACCGCAAACTGCTCGCCGTTGACGTAAGGCCCTTCGGCAGTCGCGCTGTGGATCTCGTGTGCGCCGTACCACCAGTCACTTTTGGCTTTCACGGCAGCGGTTCCCTGGACGCGCGCCATGGGGCCATCCATCGCCTCAAGGCTGACAATGTCGGGTGCGTTGAATTTTTTCGCGGCCCCTTCATGATCTCCGGCTTTCAGCATGTCGGTGAAGGCTTTGGCTGTTTCTGCGTTGGTCATGGCTGGTCTCCTTCGGTTAGTTATGTTCTATATTTGTTCCAAATCGGATGCTTGTCAATACGTCGGGTGCTCGTTCGGCAAAGCAAAACCCTCTGGTCCAGTTATCTCTTCAAATCAGGCTAAGTCGTGTTAAATTTGCGGTCCGGTCCGGTTGTACGGCATCGGAATGACAGGATGCAGAATTGTCCGGGACGCCGCCCTTCATGCAATCCCCGCCTGACGCCATCCTGGCGACTTTCGTTCGTCAGCCAACTCCGGACGAGCTGAAGCAGCTGACCTGGCTTCGAAAGGCTTTGCGCCTGCATCTGGTGCCTGACCGAGCTGCGGCGCTGATTGATCTGGGCGAGCGCCATGGCGGCGATGACGTTCATGTACTTGAAATTGAAAAGGGTTTCTGGAAGGTCAGCTTTGTTGAGCGCGGCCAGGAGCAGAAGGGTAGTGCATGCTACTTTGAAAGCGCATACAACGCCACTCACCATCTGTTCTGGCAGATGACCTCGGCGCGTGTGCCGATCACCTTCCAGCTCGATGACTGCGATCCGAAGCCTTACTGAGGTGACTTTGAAATCTCTCCCTTCCTCCATCGACGCCACGGCCGATCTCCTCTCATCCGCCAGTTATGTCGCAGACCGCTCGCTCGCGACAGTGCTGTTCCTCTCACTCCGGATGGGCCGTCCGCTGTTCCTCGAGGGAGAGGCGGGCGTGGGCAAGACCGAGATCGCCAAGGTGCTGGCATCATCGCTGGGTCGCAAGCTGATTCGCTTGCAATGTTACGAAGGCCTCGATGTCGCCTCCGCTGTTTATGAATGGAACTACGCGGGACAGATGATGGCCATTCGTATGGCGGAAGCAGCGGGCGACCGCGACCGCGCAAGCTTGCAGGCCGACGTCTTTTCCGAGCGCTACCTCATCAAGCGGCCTCTGTTGCAGGCGCTGGAGGACGATGGCTCCGGCCCGCCGGTACTGCTGATCGATGAACTGGACCGCACGGATGAGGCCTTCGAGGCTTTCCTGCTGGAGGTGCTGTCGGACTTTCAGGTGACGGTGCCGGAAATGGGCACGATCAAGGCGAAAGCGCCGCCCGTCGTCATCATCACATCCAACCGCACACGCGAGATCCACGACGCCCTGAAGCGCCGCTGCCTCTATCACTGGGTTGATTACCCGGATGCCGCGCGAGAGCTTGCCATCGTTAGGGCAAAGGCGCCGCAGGCCCCGTTGAAGCTCACGAAGCAGATCGTCAGCTTCGTGCAGCGGATACGGCAGGAAGACCTTTTCAAATCACCTGGTGTGGCCGAGACGCTGGACTGGGCGACGGCGCTCGTCGAACTTGATGCCGTGGCGCTTGATCCGGCCATGGTGAGCGATACGCTGGGCGTGCTGCTGAAATATCAGGATGATATCGCCAAGATGCAGGGCTCCAAGATGAAGGAAATCCTGGATCAGGTGAAGGCTGAGATGAAAGCGGAGACGAAGGGGTGATGGAACGCGCTGTTCTTCTCCTTCTCCCCTTGCGGGAGAAGGTGCCCGCCCCTGGGGGGGCGGAGGAGGGGCCGCGCCGGTCTTTCCGATTGGGCTTCAGAGCGGTTGCGATACTCTCGGGGTTAGCTCCGCACGACCCCTCATCCGTCATGCTCCGCATGACACCTTCTCCCGCAAGGGTAGAAGGGGAAGTGTGTGCCGGATGACACGCTCCTGCGGTTCCTGCACGCTCTGCTGCAAGCTCTTCCCCGTGCCGGAGCTGGAGAAGCCGTCGGGCCGCTGGTGTCGGCATATCGCGCAAGGGCGCGGTTGCGGCATCCACGAGACGCGTCCCCCTGTGTGCCGCGCCTTCTGGTGCCAGTGGATCGAGAATGATGAACTCGGGCCTGAATGGAAGCCGGAGATCAGCAAATTCGTGCTCTCGATCTATCCTGGCTCCAATTCGCTCGCTGTCACGGTTGATCCCGCGTCACCCGCGAACTGGCGCAAGGAGCCATATCTCTCAGGGTTGCGCCTGTTTGCTGCCGCCGCGCTGGCGCAGGGTGATCAGGTGATCGTGTTCAAGGGAGATGTCGGAACCGCCGTGCTGCCTGATGGCGAGATGGAACTGGGGCGGATCGCGCCGGGCGACAGGATTGTCACGCTGAAGCGCGGGGCGGATTATGGCGTCGAGGTGCGTCGGTGAGGGGGGCTGTGCTCCTTCCTTCCCCCTTGGGGGAAGGTGGCTGCCGGAGGCAGACGGATGAGGGTGAATCCCTGCTTTCAGGGATTTGCCCTCATCCGGTCGCCAAGAGGCGACCACCTTCTCCCACGGGAGAAGGAAAGGGCGCTGTATGACCCAACCCCTCACACCCGGCCATATCGCCGACAATATCGCCTTTTTCGCCCGCGCCCTGCGCGTGGCGGGCATTCCCGTCGGCCCCCGCACCGTCATTGATGCTGTCGAGGCCGTGCAGGTCGCGGGCATCGGCGGGCGGGAGGACCTGTACTGGACGCTGCACAGCATCTTCGTCACCAAGCGTGACCAGTCCATCCTCTTCGATCAGGCATTCCGGCTGTTCTGGCGCAGGCGCAGTCTTATCGAGAAGATGATCCAGATGCTCTCGCCCTATTCG
>JANMFA010000056.1:0-13836 GCA_031377545.1 Hyphomicrobiales bacterium
ATTTAAACTACAGCGATATGATATTCGTCTCCCTCACCCGATCCGCACGGTCACCCCATCCCCGAACCGATGCACCTGCGTCCGCTTCGGCTCGGGCGTGCCGTCGAACAATTCGCTCACCGTCGCCTCTTCCGAGAGGAACAGGTAGTCGCCCGCCACGCCTCCCAGCGGATAGGCGTCGATCGAGTGCCACGTCCCGGGATGCAGCATGATGCCATGGCCGCACAGGTCGAAGGCGGTCATGCTTTCAGGCGCGGGCGGCGTTTCCGATGACGGGGCCACAACCAGCACGCAATGCGGCCCGCTGATCTGCTGGCGCGTCTCGGTGACATGGCGGTGCCGCTCGATGATCTCCACCGTCATGGCACGCGGCTTGTAGCGCACATACTGCAGCCGCACCGGCCCTTCAGCTTGGAAGGGCATCACCCAACCGTCGAAATTGTCGCGTCCGAAGCTGCGCGCTCCCTCCGGCGCAAATAGCCGGCCGAAGGGGCGAAACGCTTCGGCGCTGATGCGCATGACGGGCAGTGAAATGACGGCCATTCGGAAACCTCATGGATAGGAATGACGATGACAGGATACTCATTGCAGGATTTCGCTCTTCGACAGTTGTGAGCATATGCCGCGCATCGGGCAAGGCCTATGGATCGACAATAGCGCAACGAGTATCCTGTCATCGAAGTCCTGTGTCATTCCCGGCCGCAGCGCAGCGAAGGGGAAGGGAATCCAGAAAGAGGGTTCGTCCTCGCGGATAGCGTCGTCTGGATCCCCTTCCCTCGCCTTCGGCTCGCCGGGGATGACATCTCCCTACTCCGCACGCCCCCTCACCCTTCCGCCATTCCCCGTGGAACCTTCCCTCCCCTCCCGCGTTCCATGGAGAGTTCCGCGCACAGCGCCTCACCGCCCCAGGGAGACCACCATGAGATCCATCCGTTCCGCCATCGCCCGCCCATCACTGCGCCGCGCCGGACTTGTGGCGCTTGGGCTGATCCTGGCGGGCAGCGCCAGCGCGCAGGTGCTGGGCCCCGCGCCCGCGCCCGAGCAGGTCACCCTGCGCAACGCCGACGGGTCGACGCGCAGCTTCGACCCGGGTGCCGCGCTGACCGAGCTGAAGCTCAAGGCTGTCGGTCCGATCGAGCGCCACCGCCGCCATTTCGCGACCGAGGCGACAATGGAGGATGGCCAGCGCGTGCATGTGACGTTCGACATGCTCGGTCGTATCGCGGAAATCGAGCGTGCCGAGTTCGAACCGTCGCGCACAGCACCGCCGATCGCTGATCCGAAGGCAATTCTCGAAAAGGCGGTAGCCGCAGGCTTCAGCAATCCGGTCATGAGCGAGCTCAAGCGAAGCCATGCCGTGGCGCGCGCCACGAACCAGAAGAACGAGCCTGTCGAACTGCACATCGACAACGCCGGAACGATCTACCGGCAGATCTGGGTCCGTCCGCCGACGAACGAGGTCTTGCGGTAACGTGTCATCGCCCGTCTTGATGCCCGATATCACACACTAAAATTGTATTGAATTTAAATTGCCACAAACTGGACTGGATAATTTAACAGGGCACCCATGCGGGCCTGATACTCTGGCTTCGGTTCTGATCCATCCCGGCGGGATGGTCAGGAAACCTCGAGCAAACCAGGAGCATGCCATGAAATCTCTTTTCCAGCGTTTCGTTGCGGACGAGTCCGGTGCCACAGCCATCGAATATGCCTTGATTGCAGCCGTGATCGGCCTCGGCATCCTCAGCGGTGCCCAGACGCTCAAGACCGCGATCAACGCGAAATACAGCAGCGTGTCGACCGACCTGAATGCCGCGAACTGATGCACGCGACGGATCGGGCTGAACCGACAAGGAAAGAAGCGCCCATTGCGAGGCGCTTCTTTCAGGGCTGATCCACAGTATCAGAGAGGACCGCATGCGTTGATTCCGGCTCTGCGACCGCGGTCGCTCATCGGCGTGGGGCAGCCGTGACCGATGTCACGCGCGATGCGCCGGTCGTAGGTGGAATTGGGGACGGCACCACGGGTGATATTGGGGCCGCTGCCACCGCCCATGCCATCTCCGCCGCTGGAGCCACCACCTCCACCGCCACCATTGCCTCGGGCAAAGGCGGCTGGCGCGGTCATGGCACCCAGAGCCAGAACAGGAAGAGCAGCCATGGCTGCGGCGAGAGCGAATGACTTGGTATTCATCGTGACATCTCCTGTGTTGGGGATAGCCGACCATTCGGCTCCCATGACGGTTGGTCTCGCCAGCGCGGCAACAGGTTCAACCGTCGGAGAATTGTTTTTGGGCCTGCGCCACAAACTCGCTGCACAAGCAATCCCGGAACTGAGTGAGAAAATTGGCCTCCGCCAATGCCCCGTTACCAGCGCTTGACAGCCTGAGTCTGCCGCACAACACTCCGCGCTGTTTTCAGGAAACCAGTCACCGAATTGCACGCCGTCCCGCTAACAGGAGGAAGCAAGCATGCTGGAACTCTTTGATCGCGTCACAGAGCCGGAACGCACAGTTGCAAGCGCCATTGTCTGCCAGTCCGTCCATGACGGACCCGCCACGATGCAATCCGCCTGCTATCTCTGCGACACCTGCCCCGGCTTCAGCACCTGGCCGCCCGGCCAGCAGCCCGGAACGGCTTCGGTGTGCCAGAACTGCAGCCACGCATACTCCAGCCACCGTTGATTGGACCAACTGTTGATGAGACCGAAGCCCGACCGGCGGTTGCCCGCTGAGATCGGTCGGACGGCGACGTGACCTCGGGGGGTGATTGAAATGGACATCAGGGCAATTCCCAAGAAAGTTGAGGAAGCCGTTGACCGGCTCAAGGCGACGCCGCCTGCCATCTTGCGACGGGGCCCAGAGGATCTTGCGAAGCCAACCCGGTCTGACGAGGCCCAGCACAAGGGTATCAACGAACCGCTCCTTCTCCACATGCTGGCGACATATCGCCAGTTGCGGCGCGGCATGGGATGGCTGGCAATTGTCTATCCCTTCGCTCTGGTCGCGCTTGGCCATTTTTTCTTCAACGCGGCATGGCAGCCTTCCATCAGCGACTATTATTATGCGCTACCACGCGGTCTTGACTTGCCGAATGCCTGTCTTGCGGGAACTCCAGCTGTCACCTGTGCCAATGGGTGGTCGGCGAAAGCGGTCGAGATGTCGTTTCCGTTGCGGTCCTTTTTCTGCGGCGGCTTGCTGGCGATCGGCTTCTTCCTGATCCTCTACAAGGGAACGAGTTGGCTGGAAGACTGGGCCTTGAATCTCGCAGGTCTGTTTGCGATCGGTGTCGCGGTCTTTCCGATGAACAAGGTGCCATTCACGACATTCTGGCCGACATGGTGGCATTTCGTTTCGGCGATACTGCTTTTCGTCTGCATGTGGTTCATCTCGAGGTTTTGCGCGAAGGACACGCTCCAGTACTTTGAACTGGGTTCTCCCGAGGTTCCGCGTTACGAGAAGCGCTACAAGCACCTTTCGTGGGCGATGCTTGGGGTGCTGGTCGCGGGCCTCGTCTATTTCCTGGCGATGAAGACGCTTGATGCGCTGTTTCCATGGACCCTGTTCGTCATCGAGGCGGCAGGAGTCGTGGTGTTTGGCAGCTACTGGGTGATCAAGAGCAAGGAGATCAGCAAGCATGAATTCGGACGCAAAGCAGGGTGACGATCCGCTGGACCATGTCTGCTGTCCTGACCCCTTGAATGAACCATGCTTGATCTGGTGAAACAGGAGGCATCGATGAAGACGCCATGCGGCACTGCGATCAAACTGGTGATCGGTCTGGCAATCGCAATGCTCTCCGCTTCTGGCGCAAGGGCCGACACGATCCGCAGCCTGTTTGGCGATGGCACCCAGCGCGGCTGCTACAAGCGCGTCTATGATGCGGCACATTTCGCGAAGTCTCCCAGGCAGAGGGTGCGGGTGATCACGTTCGACTTCGAGCCACAGACCGACGCCAATGCCCGCGCGGCCAGCGGGCCCATCCAGTTCGGCGTCTCCGTGATTTTCCGCTCGAAGTCGGACGGCGAGGGCGGCGCGCCTTCGGTGTGCAAGGATGACGGGGGCAAGATCACCTGCGCAGCCGAATCGGATGCGGGTGCGTTCGAAGTCACCAGGCAGGGCAGCGACGCGATCATGCTGCGCATGACACGCGGCCTTGGCTTCGAGAACGACACCCGCAAAGGCTTCGTCAGCATGGAGGACGGGCCGGACGACAAGGTGTTCGTGCTGCGCAAGGCACCGTTCAAGGCCTGCAACATTCTGCGATGAAGAGCGGCAGGCTCGTGCTGGCAGTCGGCGGAATGTTTCCCAGCCAGATTTGAACGTACCCAAAAATATAACTTCCAACAGCCCTTGTATTTCCCGAATAATAGTTCCATCTAGGGAATGTTGAAGCAGTCGATTTCACTGCGGCTTTTTTCAAAGCCCTTCTGAATTTCGCGCCAATATTTTTCTCATGACATCCAATGACGTGTGTCGGGGACGAACACGACCAAGGATTACCGAGATGGCTACAGGCACTGTAAAATGGTTCAATGGCGACAAGGGCTTCGGCTTCATCCAGCCGGATGATGGTGGTGGTGATGCATTCGTGCACATCAGCGCGGTCGAGCGCTCGGGTCTGAATGACCTGCGTGAGGGACAGAAGCTCGAATTCGAGCTGCTGCCAGATCGCAAGAGCGGCAAGATGTCTGCCGAGAATTTGAAGATTCTGGACTAATCCTGCCTGGCGGGCAGCGCGGGATCCCGCGCAGGCCTGTTCCAAACAGACCCCATCGACGCCGACCATGAATGTACCGGCGGCGCACCGAAACGGGCTTTGGGCAGTATGATTTCCAGGAAAGATACGTTCGCGTATCGCATTGCCCCGCACCTCGCCTGAGGCGCGGGGCAATTTGTTTTTGACGGCAACACGCGCCATCAGGGCGCCGGGGAGACGACCATGGCCAAGGGGCAGATGCGCAGCAACAAGGAAGCCAAGAAGCCGAAGGCGATCAAGCCTGCGGCCACTCCGGCGACGTCCAATATGAAGCTGAAGGGATCGCTCACGCCGATCGCGTCTCCCAAAAAGGGTTGATCGACGAAGGCTGATCAGACGGGGCAGAATCCTTTCTGGTCTGATTTTCGGTTTGCATCACGCCGTTTCTGCAGGCAGCGATTGCGTGGGCACCCGTGCTGTGCTTTGCGCATACGCGCTATGCAAACATCGCCACCGCAAGCGGCTGGACATCCCCAACGCAACGCCAGCCTCGATACGCTCCGGGGGCTAGCGATCCTGTTTGTACTGCTGGGGCATTACATGGCCGTTGCCCCTTACACCCTCGGCGGCGTTCCGCTCGGCGACTGGTTCAGCGATTTCGGTCTTGGCGGCGTGAGCCTGTTCTTCATGCTCTCGGGCTATCTGATCTGGACAAAGGGGCACGAGAATCCCGCACCAGTGTTCCTGCTCCGGCGTTTCGCCAAGATCGTGCCTGCCTATTGGATCAATGTGCTGTTTGTGGCGCTGGCGGGCGTCGTGGTCTCGTTTTTCCCGAACTTTGGTGTCAAGGATACGCTGGGCAACCTGCTGTTTATGGGCGGCAGCCTGAGCGTCACGCCGCTGAGCGGCGTTTATTGGACCCTGATTGTCGAGGTCAAATTCTACCTGCTTTTTGCGCTGGTTTTCTACACGCCGTTGAAGCGCCTGTTCTGGCTGGTGCCGCTGGCCGCCGCTGCCACGAACCTTGTGCTGCTGCTCACGCTTGGGCGGGCCAGCACACTCCTGATCTATCTGCCGCTGTTCTTCATCGGCGCAGCCATCGCGGCGGTTGAGCGCGCGAAGCTTGCGCTGCCGGTGCTGCTCGCGATTGCAGTCATATCGATGGCAGGCCTCGCGCTGGCAGCTCCGCATCGCGGCTGGCAGTCGGCGATGTTCCTGGGCTTTGATCTGGTACTTTTCTGGACATTCTACCGCTACAGCATTGGCCAGCGTCACCTCGCATGGCTCGGGGTCATTTCCTATTCGGTCTATCTCTATCACACGACTCTTGGGTTTCCCCTGCTTGACCGCTTCGGCACCGTCGCAGGGCCGCTTTGGCCAGCACTCATGGCCGCAACCCTGTTGGCCGTTGGCGTTGTGTCATGGCTGTCCTACCGCGAGGTGGAACTACGCTTCGTGCGTCTTGCACGCCGCCTTGAAGGCAAGCCACAGAAAATCCCGTCGACCGCCTGATCCATAGGGCGTAAGCAACTGATCTCCACCAATTCCGAGGATCAACCACCATGCTCTTCACGATCCACGCGCTCGACAAGGTCGGCGCTCTTGCGACCCGCCTGGCGGCTTATGACGCGCACCGTGCCTATCTGAATGACGCGGATGGCAAGACCGTGACGATTGTCATGTCTGGTCCGCTGGTCGAGGATGACGGTGTGACGGCGAAGGGTTCATTCTTCCTCGTAAACGCACCGGACCGGGCTGCGGCTGAGGCCTTCAACCGCGCCGATCCGTTTTTTGCAGCCGGAATCTGGGAGAGCGTCCGGATCGTCGCATTCCTGAAGAAGCGCGGCTGATCCGGCCCGAAGGCAGCAAAGGAAGAGTACCCTGCAAGAGCGTGAAAGCACGCTGTCTGCCGCGCCGCTCCCCTATTGGCCGACTTCGAATCCGTGCGCCTTGAATGCCGCCTGCCCTGCAGGGCCGATGACGAAGTCCAGAAATGCTCTGGCTGCAACGGTTTCGCCCGCGTCGCGTGTCAGCGCGCCGACATAGGCCGTCACCAGTTGAAACTGATCGGGCAGATAGCCTGCGATCCTGACGCCCGGCACAGCCTTGATCTCGCTGGTCTGGGTGAAGCCGAAGGCGGCCTTGCCCTCTGCGACTTCCTTCATCACCAGCAAACCACCCCGGCGGAGGACAGCTTTCGCTTTAACGGCCTCGGCAATGCCCATGGTCTCGAGCAGCCTGGCGAAATGGATTCCGGTCGTGGCCCCGGTCGCCGGATCGCCGTAGGCAAAGGAAGGAGCTGCCAGCAATGCAGCCTTCAGTGCCTCCGGCGTCGAGATATCCGGCGCGGCATCACCATCACGAACGCCGATACCGATCCGGACGCGCCCCACCACTGCGACATTGCCCTCAACAAGCCGGGCGGCCATCTGCGAAGAGCGCAGGCTGCTCTCGCTGGAAAAAACGAGATCGGCTTTCCCATCCTGTATCGGCTTGCCGGCAAGGACATCGGTGGCGACGGCGCCAGCAGTGCCAAACTCCGCCTTCACGACATGCCCGGTCGTTTTCTGGAACGCTTCGGCGAGTTCAATCAATGTGTGCTGAACGGCTCCGGTAGCGCGCATGCGCAATTCAGCAGCACCGACCGCCGTCAGGGACAGAGAAACAAGAATTCCAGCAAGAGCTGCCTTCACAGACTGGTGCAGGGCCATCGTTTTCATTGACATTTTCACATCTCCCGGCGAGCTTTGCACGCAACAGCGTCAACCGCCTGCAAAGCCGATACCTAATCCGCTATCGGCAAGCTCAGTCCAGAACATGCGGCGCAGAGCGCGAGCACACAAGGAGGAAACGATGACCCGATTTTCACGCCGCGCCATGCTCGGCGCAACAGGTGGGGCCGCCGCGGCAACGCTCGCCAGCCAATCCGCGACAGCACAGACCGCTGGCCCAAAAACGCCCTTCAGCGTGGCGCAGACCACCATTCCAATCGTCGGAACAACCGATGTGTTCCCCGTGCGCCGCATCTATTGCATTGGCCGAAACTACGCAGCCCATGCCCGCGAAATGGGTTCTGACCCCACGCGCGAGCCCCCGTTTTTCTTCCAGAAGCCAACCGACGCCATCCAGTTCGTCCAGCCCGGAACCGTGGCGGATCACGCCTATCCTTCGCTCACCAAGAACTATCACTATGAGGTGGAACTTGTTGCCGCGCTGAAATCCGGCGGCAAGAACATCCCGATGGACAAGGCGCTTGAGCATGTGTTCGGATATGCATTGGGCCTCGACATGACGCGGCGCGATCTTCAGCGGGCGCTTGGTGACGAGAAGAAGCCTTGGGAAATCGGCAAGAGCTTCGATCAATCCGCACCCATCGGTCCGATCCACCGCGTCGAGCAGGTCGGCCATTTCAAGAGCCAGAGCATCTCGCTCGCGGTCAACGGCACGGTGAAGCAGAATGCGACGCTCGCCCACATGATCTGGTCGGTGGCCGAGCAGATCACCAAGCTGTCCGAAGCCTTCGAATTGAAGGCAGGCGATATCATCTATTCCGGCACGCCGGAGAATGTCGGCCCGGTCGTCCGCGGAGACACGATCCTGTGCAAGATGGATGGCATACCGGACCTCTCGGTGAAGATCGTCTGAGGGCTTTCAGTGCCCTTTTCGCTCGCTTCTGTCCGCGAGACGCTGTTCACGGCAGTTCTGTCGGACTGTCTGGACAGCGCGGGGCTGCGCCATCAGGCGCTGCCCTCACGCATTCGCCCGCTGGACGAGGCCAAGGTGATGTGCGGACGGGCGCGGACGGCAGCGTTCATCGAGACGCATGTCGTGGAGCCTGGCTCCAACCCGTATGAGCTGGAGATCGCGCTGATCGACAGCCTGAAACAGGATGAGATCCCTGTTTTTGCATGCGCCAATTCGCTTCAGGTCGCGCCTTGGGGCGAATTGCTCTCAACTGCGGCCCGGGTGCGCGGAGCCGCAGGTGCATTGATGGATGGCTGCGTGCGCGACGTGAAGCCGATCCGCGCGATGGGGTTTCCCGTGTTCCATGGTGGAATCGGTCCGCTCGACACCAAGGGTCGGGCACGCATTGTTGCGATTGATATCCCGGTTTTGTGCGCGGGTGTCGCTATCGCTTCGGGCGATCTCATTTTTGGTGATGCCGATGGCGTGGTGGCCATCCCGAAAGCGGCTGAATCAGAGGTTCTGCGGCTGGCCTTTGAAAAGGTTTCCGGCGAAAAGCGGACGCTGGCCGATCTTGAGCGTGGCGACAAGCTGGCCGATGTCTTCGCCCGCTACCAGATCCTTTGAGGTCAGCGCTTTGTCACGCCCGTAATGCGCCCGACAAGGGCGAAATAGAGCGGATAAGGCAGCAGATTGATGGCCTTCAACATGTAGGCGAACCGGCGCGGGAAGGTGACTTCAAACCCGCCCTTTGCAAACCCGTCGCAGACCCGGCGCGCTGCCTCATCGTTTTTCATCAGGAACGGCATGGGAAAATCGTTCTTGCCTGTCAGCGGCGTCTCGACAAAACCCGGATTGATGACCTGCATGATGAGGCCGAGCTTGTCGCAATCGAAACGCAGCGCCTCACACATGTGGATCATCGCGGCCTTCGTGGCACCGTAAGCCGCAGCGCGGGGCAGCCCTCCGTAGCCTGCGATGGAGGCGTTGACGCCGATCTGGCCAAATCCCCGGACGGCCATGCGCGGCATCACCGCCGCAAGCCCATGCACGACGCCGTGAACATTGACATCGAAGGCCTGCTTCACGGCTGCCACGTCGATATCCGGCGCGGTCATGTAGGGTGCGATCCCTGCGTTGAAGAATACGAGGGCGATGGGACCATGCGCGGCTTCTATGCTTGCTGCCGCCAGTTGCATGCCATCGGCATCGGTTACGTCCACCGCATGGGCGATAATGCGGCCAGCAAGACTCCCGGCCTCAAGCGCCAGCGCCTCAAGCTCCGCTTCACGGCGCGCGCTCACTGCCACCGTCCAGCCGCGCCGGGCGAACTCCAGCGCCACCGAACGACCGATCCCGGAACTGGCCCCGGTAATCCACGCAACGCCGTCTTGCGGCGTGACACGACGATTGCTCATGACCGCTTTCCTGCCATCGCCAGGGGATCAGTGCAATGCACTCAGTGCCGGATCAGTTTCTGGAACAGCCGAGCGATCGGCCCGGTGAGCTTCACGGGACCTTCGCTGACCGCGAAGCATATGCAATCCTCGTCGCGTCCGGCAACCGGCTTGTGATCCACATCACTGTCCACGACCGACATGTCACCCCGTCCATAGAACCCGGAAGAATCCTCGAACGACCCTTTGAGAACCAACGTCACCTCCATGCCCGAATGGGTATGGGCTGGCATGGCACGACCGGCCTTGATCCAGAGCATCGAGGCCTCACAGCCCGGCGCATGATCGAACTGGACCTCTTTCAGGCCCGGCATGACATTGCGCCAAGGCAGGCTTTCATAGGACTGCCCGAGATAGTTCGAGAGCGGCTCAGGCAGGAACGACGCTCCCGGCTCAGCATGCGAGAATGCCGGAGCGGCATCATCCGCGTCAAAGATCACCGCAAGGCGGCTGTCCCGCGCCGCTACAGCGATGGTCGCCGGCGCATCAGCAAGATCGCTGGCAACAAGGTGCTCCAGGGAACCGACGAAGCTGCGGTTATCCGCCTTCAGCGCCAGATGGCAGGCCACCAGCGAATGCAGAGGACGGCTGAGCGAGCCTGCGGCATACGATGCGAGCAAGGCATCAAGAGCGCCGGTCTGTTCGCGGGGAATCGGCATGTAATTCACGAAAGTCAAATCCTAAGTACGGTTGAACTGTATGACTGAACTCCTTTATTTACGAAGAGCGGAGCGCTTCGGATCACATGAATTTCAAGAAAATTTAGTTGATTTAACAAGGAATTAAGTGGCCTAAATCGTTGTAAGTATTTTTGCTTAGCAAATACGCACTTGCACCGATACCAGTTCCGTCGGACCAGTGGCTCCCTGCCCGAGGAACGCCTGCAATGATGACGACCCTGCTGTTTCGCGACGACTGGTATGTGCAATCTACGGATGCCAGAGTGGTCTCGATCACCGAGCGCGGCGGAATTGTTCTGGACCGTACCGTGTTCTATCCGACCGGTGGCGGACAGCCCGGCGATATTGGCTTTCTAAACATGCGTGATGGCTCGACTGTTCGCGTCGTCACGACTGTCTGGGACGACCCCGAGAAGACCATCGTCGCCCATGTGCCGGAGGAAGGCGCCACCCTGCCCACGGCTGGCGACACAGTGACGCTGCAGCTGGACTGGGGCATCCGCTACGACCGCATGCGCCTGCACACCGCATTGCACCTGCTCTCTGTCGCCCTGCCCTACGCTGTCACGGGCGGCTCGATAGGTGACGGCGAAGGGCGACTGGATTTCGATATACCTGACGCCATCGTGAAGGAAACGGTGCAAGCCAAACTTGACGCGCTGCTGGCACAGGATGTGCCGGTAACGGACCGTTGGATCACCGATGCGGAGCTGGATGCCAATCCAGGGCTTGTAAAAACCATGAAGGTGCAGCCGCCGCGCGGTTCCGGCCGGGTGCGGCTTGTCGAAATCGCGGGCATCGATCTTCAACCCTGTGGCGGCACCCATGTGCGCCGCACCGGCGAGATCGGGCGCATCGAAGTGACGAATATCGAGAAGAAGGGCAAGCAGAACCGGCGCATCAGAGTGCGGCTCGTCTGAACCTCGCCATGCGCGAAACCGATCTCTACCCACCCGTGAAGCGCTTCCTGGAAGCGCAGGGATACGCCGTGAAGGGCGAGATCCGCGGATGCGACGTGGTTGCCGTGCGCGGCGATGAAACGCCGGTCATCGTGGAGCTGAAGACATCGTTCTCGCTTCAACTTGTCCTGCAAGGCATCGACAGGCAGGCGGTCACGGACGCGGTCTATCTGGCCTTTCCCCCGCCCAAACGCCGCCAGCACGGCGATATCGTCAAGCTGTGCAAGCGGCTGGGCCTGGGCATCCTGCTGGTCAAGGGCGATCATGTCGAGGCGCTGGCCGATCCCGCGCCCTATCAGCCGCGCAAGGCAGCCAGGCGCGCGACGATGCTGCTGAAGGAGTTCGCACATCGCGTGGGCGACACCACAATGGGAGGCAGCGGGCGCGTCATTCGCATGACCGCCTACCGGCAGGATGCTCTGCGCTGTGCGGCGTTCATCAGCCGGAATGGACCGTCGAAACCGGTCGTTCTGCGCAAGGACGCCGGTGTGGCGAAAGCGCCTGCGATGCTGCTGGCTGATGTCTATGGCTGGTTCGTGCGGGTGGAGCGCGGGGTCTATGGGCTGTCTCCGAAAGGAGAAGCTGCGCTGGAGACATTCGCGGTGGTGGTGGAAGGGCTGTAAGGATGGCGATGCCATTGACTTATTGACTTGGTGCCGCCCATGCCCAACCAAGCCGTCATGACAGACGCCACTCGCCAACCCATCCTCGTGCTCATCGACGCCGACGCCTGCCCGGTGAAGGACGAGACCTACAGGGTGGCGGAACGCCACGGCGTGAAGACCACGGTTGTCGCCAACAGCGGAATCCATGTTCCGCGCGATCCGCTGATCGAACGCGTCGTCGTGGCATCCGGCCTCGATGTCGCGGATGACTGGATCGCGGAGCGCGCACGGCCCGGCGTGGTTGTGATCACGGCGGATATTCCGCTGGCGGCGCGCTGCGTGAAAGCCGGGGCGAGCGTCATCGCCCCCAACGGCAAGCCCTTCACGGAAGCCTCCATCGGCATGGTACTCGCCACGCGCAACCTGATGGACCAGTTGCGATCTGCGGGGGAGATTACCGGTGGGCCCAAGCCGTTTGCGCCCAAAGACAGGTCGGCGTTCTTGTCAGCGCTGGATCTGGCTTTGGTGAGGCTGAAACGGGCGGGGTTTGGGGTGAAGGGATGAGGAAGGGAGCCAGCGAAGTCATTGTTCCCATTGAGCGGATTCAACGCCCCTTGCCCCTGCCCCTACCCTGATGCACAACGGTTCCACATCCACGGAACTCCATCATGCCTCAATACACAGATGTCATCGGTTCAATCGGCAATACGCCGCTGATCAAACTGCGCCGCGCCTCGGAGCTCACGGGGTGCACCATCCTGGGCAAGGCGGAGTTCATGAACCCCGGCCAGTCCGTGAAGGACCGTGCGGCACTGGCCATCATCCGCGATGCCGAGCAGCGAAAGTTGCTGCAGCCCGGCGGGGTGATCGTGGAGGGTACGGCGGGGAATACCGGCATCGGTCTCGCGCTCGTCGGCAATGCGCTGGGCTACCGCACGGTCATCATCATCCCGGATACGCAGAGCCAGGAGAAGAAGGACATGCTGCGCCTTGCGGGCGCGGAGCTGATCGAGGTGCCTGCGGTGCCCTATTCCAACCCAAACAACTACGTGAAGGTTTCAGGCCGCGTGGCGGAGAAGCTGGCGAAAACGGAACAGCACGGCGCAATATGGGCCAACCAGTTCGACAATGTCGCAAACCGGCAGGGACATATCGACACGACGGGGCCAGAAATCTACCGCCAGACGGATGGCACGGTGGACGGCTTCATTTGCGCCATCGGCACGGGCGGCACGCTGGCGGGCACGGGCATGGCGCTGAAGGCGCTGAAGCCGTCCGTCAAGATCGGCTGCGCGGACCCGATGGGAGCGGCGATGTTCTCGTGGTTCACATCTGGCGAGCTGAAAATGGCGGGATCATCGATCTCGGAGGGCATCGGTCAGGGCCGCGTGACCGCCAACATCAAGGATGCGCCGATTGATGTGGCGTTCCAGATTCCGGACGAAGAGGCGGTGCCCATCGTGTTTGATCTGCTGGAGCACGAGGGCCTGTGCCTGGGCGGTTCGTCCGGCGTCAACGTGGCGGGCGCGATCCGCATGGCCCGGGAGATGGGTCCGGGCCACACCATCGTGACGATCCTGTGCGACTACGGCACACGCTATCAGTCGAAGCTGTTCAATCCCGCCTTCCTGCGCTCGAAAGGCCTGCCCGTTCCGGCGTGGCTGGAGCGCGGACCAAGCGTGACGGCTGATCTCGTCTGACTACAGCGTAGTGTAGAACGCCCATCCCATGCTGCAACCCAGCATGATCGTGA
>JANMFA010000078.1:0-2544 GCA_031377545.1 Hyphomicrobiales bacterium
CGCCTGCTGCATGCCCGCTACGGCCGTTTCTGCGCTGCCGATCTCGTCCGTTCTGCCCGAGGGCTGCATCAGGCGGGTCAGGTCTTCGGGCTTTTCGGCAAAACGCGTGATGTTGGAGGTCAGTTTTTCAACCGGACGGACAATCAGGCGCTTCAGTGCCAGAAACACCAGCACGCCCGTTATGCCGGAAATGAAGAGCGACAGCGCCAGGATGTTTCCGGCAAAACGCCACATGGCTTCCCGCAGCGGCCTTTCCTTGAGCACGATTTCCACGAAATCCCCGTCCAGCGGGGCCGCATCAATCACGCGGATCGTTCTGTCACCGCCGTTGATGAGAATGTCAAAACTCTCGGTGATGCTCCGCAACGCGTTCATTTTCTGAAAGTCGAACGTGGTGCTGATCATCGGCGGCATGTCGCTGAAGGCCAGCAGCCTGCGGGCACCCTTGACGCGCAGCGCGATGGTTTCCGCTCCGACGTTTTTCAGGAGTTTCATTACCAGCTCTTCCGGCAAGGCTTCGTCCGGTGCGGCTTCCAGCACGAGCGCTGCGGTCCGGGCAGAGGTCAGACGATCATTCAGCCAGGTATTGCGGAAATTCGCGATGGACGGCACGAAGATCAGCACTTCCGCAAGCATGACAAACACCAGCGTCAGCAGCAGCAACCGGCTCGACAGGCCGAGCTTGCGCTTTCTTCTCGGGGCAGGAAGGGAAACGGCCATGTCTCAGCCGAATTTCCGGATAAACCGCAAAAGCCGCTGCAACCAGGGACTGCGCAGCTTCGGCAGCAGGAACGACGTGGCCACCCGCTTCGAGATTTCCGAATAGGTCGGATAGGGAAAGGTGATCCCGGTCATGGCATTGATCGGCAGTCCATTGGCCATGGCAAGCGTCCAGGGCGTCAGCAACTCACCGGCGTTGTGGCCGACGATTACGATGCCGAGAATGCGCCCTTTGGCGTCAACCATGGCCTTGATGAAACCATGCGTCTTGCGCTCGGCCTGCGCCCGGTCGTTTTCCGCAAAAGGCCATCGCAGCACGCGGATGCCCTTGCCTTGCTTGCGGGCCTCGTCCTCCGACAGGCCGATGCTGGCAATTTCCGGGTCTGTGAATGTGACGCGCGGCATCAGGCCGTCATGGGCCTTGACGGGCAGGCGGAACAGACCGTTCCGGATCACCAGGCCTGCATGATAGTTGGCGCGATGCGTAAACTGTGGTGGCCCGACGACATCGCCGATCGCGTAAATCTTGCGGTTCGAGGTCTTGAGCTTGCGGTTCACCGTGATGCCCTCCGGCGTGACGGAGACGCGGGCCTTGTCGAGATTGAGCCCATCGACCGTCGGCCTGCGGCCGGTCGCGACGAGTATATGGCTGCAATCGATGGTTTCGGCAGCTCCATTGGCCGCAATCGTGACCTTGAGCCGCTCCCCGGTGCCCGAAACAGATGTCACCTCGATGCCCGTCCAGAAGACGACGCCGTCGCGCTCCAGCGCGAGACGCGCGATGCGGGCGGCTTCGGGGTCTTCGCGGCCAAGAATGGCCTTGGGTTCAAGCACAACGACTTCAGACCCGAGCCGGGCATGGGCTTGCGCCATTTCCATGCCGATAGGCCCCGCACCCAGCACGACGAGCCGCTGCGGCCTGCGCGTGAGATCGAAGAGGCTTTCGTTCGTGAGATAAGGCACCGTGGCGAGGCCGGGGATGGGCGGGATCGACGGTATGGAGCCGGTAGCAATGACAAATCGCCGCGCGCGGATCAGTTGATCGCCGACCTGCACCGTCCGCCTGTCGATGAACCGCGCCTCGCCCTTGATCACGGTTGCGCCCAGCGCCCGAAACCTGTCCTCGCTGTCAACCGGGCTGATGGCGGCGATCACCTGTCTGACATGGGCGTTCACGCGGTTGAAGGCGGGTTTGATCTCAACGGCTGCGAAGCCGAATGCCTCGGCGTCGCGCATGGCGGCTGCATGTTTTGCCGCTGCGATCAGGGCTTTCGACGGAACACAGCCCACGTTCAGGCAGTCGCCACCCATGCGATGCTTTTCGATCAGCACGACAGGTACCTGCATCATTGCAGCCGCCGCCGCGACCGAAAGGCCGCCTGAACCGGCACCGATGACGCACAGATCCGTGGTCAGGACTTCAGGCAATGGTCGTTCCCTTCCGGCGGGCAAAGAGGCGTTTTGCAATCACTGGAATCAGGGCAATAACGCCTAGAGCCGCAAACGCAATCAGCAGCTTGGGGCTCACGAGCATTGTAAGATCAATACCGATCCTGCAATCCGCCATGGCGGCGGCCCGGCAGGCGTCAAAAGCGACCTTGCGCTCATCCAGCACGCTGTCGAGGCTGTTGGTGGCCAAAATGAATGCCAGGGTTCCCGGCAGAATTCCCACAAACGTCGTCCAGATGAAGGTTCTGAGCGGAACTCCCACGATGGCAGGAGCAATATTGACCAGCGCAAACGGAAACACCGGTACCAGCCGCAGAAAAAGCATGTAGGACGCGGCATCCGCCCTGAGCCCCTCGGTCATGCGGACCACCGCCG
>JANMFA010000089.1:0-8912 GCA_031377545.1 Hyphomicrobiales bacterium
GTCCTGCAGAACGAACAGCCTCTCCGGTAATGGCACCGACCTTGGCACTCTCGCTGTCCTCGCCGCTGCGCATGCCCCAATCGACAAAGACAGGTCTGCCTTCGACGCTCCAGAGCTTCTCCATGTCAGGGATGATGCAGGCGTCACGCAGCAGCTTGCCATATTCGGCGATGCCGGCCTTGTCGGCTTCCATCCGTGCCGCCAGGTCACGCACTTCGCCAAGCAACGCTTCCGCTGTCTTGCGCAGCCTCAGCGCCTGGTCAGGCGGCAATTCGCTCAGGCGGATCGGCTTGCCGATGCTGCGGGCATACCAGGACGTTGCATTGGGCTCTCCCGGCGATGGCTCGGCGAACAGAAAGGCATGGTCGGGCGACAGGCGCTCGGCGACGAGACGAATGAGCTGGTCATACTGGCTCAGCAGCTTTTGGTTGACGGGAACCAGACCGCGCCGGCTTGTCGTGGTGATGAGCGTGCTTTCCTGCATATCAGGCTGATCAGCGTTGTGCAGGTGTGACAGTCGGCGCAGGTGGTCCGCCGGTCACTGGTGGACGCGCCGTGACCGGGGCTGGTGCGGGTGCAGGCACGGGCGTGGGCGCGGGAGGTTGGATCACGTTGGGCGAGCACGGTGTGTCGATGCTGCTCACGCTGACGGATTCCCTCTCAAGATAGGTTTTGAGACCATCCGAGCCGAGCGCATAGTTCGCGGTCACCGGCATCTTCGAATCCGTGCGCCCAAACGTGTTGACACCCATCACGCGACCGCACTGATCGATCAGCGGCCCACCGCTGTTGCCCGGGGCTATGAAGGCATTGTGAACAATGAAGGATGATGCTGCATTGTCCTGGGCCTGGACATGGTTGACAGTGCCTGTGGTCATCACGGGCGTCAGTCTGGCGGCGGCAGATGCATCGCCGCGCATGATGCTGCGAAAGACGGGATCCGTTGCCATCGTGACGCCGGGAAAGCCAGCCGCAATGACCTGTTGCAGCGGCAATCGGCTCTGGGCCAGCGGGAAGGGCATGGCAGCCGGTTGTGGGGGCACCTTGAGGATGGCCAGATCATTCGTCGTGCCGCGTCCCGCGGTTCCGATCAACTCGGCTTTCACCAGGCCGATATGGCGGTTGACGACGTAGAAATCCTTCCCGCCCTCGATGACATGGCGATTGGTGACGATTGTATCCGGGCGGACAAAGAAACCCGATCCTGTCGACGCATTGCCGTCGTCGTCCTTGGAAGCGATCACGAAGGCCACGCCGCGTTCGATCCGTTCCGCCAGGGTCGAAGGCGCACCTTCCGGCCCGGTCGGTGGCGGCGGAACGGCTTGTTGCGGAACGGGCGCGGGTGTCTGGCCGGGTGCGGTGGGAGCCCCCGGGACTGTCACCGGAGGGATTGCGGGTGATGGTGTTGGAGAGGTGGTGGGAGGCGCTGAACCCACGCGAAGACGCGTTGGATCCTGCGGGAGCAAGCCTTGTGTCTTTTGCCGTGTTTCAGGATTGGCGCAATCCTCGGCCAGCGCGGCTTCCAGCGCCTTCCGCCTGGCCTCAAGCTGATCGAGAATGCCCTGATTGGTCTCCAGCGCCTTTGCGGTTGCTGCATCGGCTGTGTAGCTCAAAAGACCGGGAATATAGGTTGCTCCCACCGCCAGAAGTGCGAGGCCTGTGGCGATGGCCGCCGCCCTGGCGGAATTGCCTGCGGTGACAACCGTGACGGGTGCGCGTGGGGAGGGCGATACGACACCAACACCAGGGATTGGTCGCTGGTCTTGCATCATGTTGGCCGCGGAGCTCTGCCCGGTGGCGGGCGAGGCTGGGGCCTGGTTGGCCACCCATTCCGCCCTGGACAATACTGGCAAGGGCAAGCGCCCCGCCAGCGGTCCCATGATGGCCGAGAAGTGGCGCTCCCGGCTGAACCGATCAACCCCCAGCGCAAGCGGCAGCAGGCCCCAGTCAAGGATGACCGGTTCTCCTCCCACAGCAAGCAACGACTCGGGCGAAGCAAGATTGAAGGCCGCGGAGATGAACGGTCCGAACTGTTCGTCGAACAGCAGCGGGCGTAGCGCCGCGAGCCGCGTCTCGAGGGTGCGCTGAACAGCATTGAACGTGCCTTGATCCAGTTCGGAAAAAGGCTTCGCTGTCCCTTCGTAGCGCGTGTACCAGTCAACCCTGCCTGATGAAGCACCGTTGGACCGCGATATCACGGGCTCTGCGAACAGACCGGCGCAATCACTGCCACACCGATTGGCGATGACGTCAAGGATGCGTGTGTAGGCATCAAGCGCGGCCTGATCATCGATCTCCACCATCCGGAGCCCGGACAGAGATCGGCTGCCTAGAAAAAAGCGCCCGCTTGACAAAATTTCACCCCAATATTGCCCTTTCCGACTAAATTGCGTCCTGATCAGGCCGTCAAGAACTACATTGCGCTTGGGAGCATTGTTTTTGACATTTCATAGTCGATACAATCGCAATGTGCCCGTTATGACGTCAGGTGCATGGACATTCGAAAGATCACTCCCCGGTCGAATGAGGCGGTTTGACAGACTCCTTGCCGCATGGGCTGTCTTCCTTGTCCAGACATGCGCTGAGAGTATTTCATAGGGGTTCCGCGAGCGAAGACGCCCGATGCGCCGAAAAGCTGTCATGGAACCGGCGAGACTATGACGGATGTGCAACAATATGATGCGTGATTGAAGGAAATTGGTGGAGGTAAGCGGGATCGAACCGCTGACCTCTTGCATGCCATGCAAGCGCTCTCCCAGCTGAGCTATACCCCCACACGGGTTTCCGGTTCTGGGTGTTCCACCGGAGGGAATTTTGCAAAAGTCGCCGAAGCGGCTTTCGCGGATGATGTGTCACAAGCCGTCACAATCCGCAAGCCGAAACTGGCCCTGCAGAATGACGAAGAGGGACTCAGGTTTCTTCCTCGCCTTCGATTTCGCCGTCGATCAGGCCGCTGACGTCATCGTCGCCTTCTTCCTCTTCTTCGAGGAAGGTGTCGTCGTCGTCGGTTGCTGCGATCTCGTCATCGATCTCGATGTCATCTGCCACCACATCCTTCGCATCCACGGGATCTGCATCCTCGAGAGGCACGAATTCTGCCGTTGCGGCAGCGGGATCGGCTGCGGAATCATCCTCGTCATCATCGTTGGCGGCCGAGGCGGAGCCCTTCAGCAGGGGCTCGAATGAGGCGCGCGGCCAGGATTCGCCGGAGTAGGGCGACACGACGGGATCACGGTTCAGGTCATAGAACTTGCGGCCCGTCGTTGGGCAAACACGCTTCGTTCCAAGTTCAGGTTTGGCCAAGGGGCTCTCCTGGGGGTCGATAAGATGGCAATGATGTGAAAGAGCTAGTCGCCTAGTCCGGCGACTCCATGCTGTCAACCGGCAAAACCGGATATCACGGCAGGGCAGGCTTGCTTGCACGGAATGTCGTGATAATCCGCAGCGTTGCCTCCGGGAAACCGGATTCCCGCGGCCAATCTTGCAGAGGGTGCGTTGCGCCATGATCATTGCCATTGATGGCCCAGCCGCGTCCGGTAAGGGAACGCTCGCCAAGCGCATAGCGCAGCATCTGGGCTTGCCGCATCTCGACACAGGCCTTCTTTACCGTGCGGTGGGTCGGCAGATGCTGGACCGTGGCCATGGGCTGGATGACAAGGATGCTGCGGCGGATGTCGCTGCACAGTTGTCGCTCAGCTGGCTGGTGGACGAGCGCCTGCGGACGGGGGAAGCGGGCAAGGCGGCCTCATCCATTGCCGTGATTCCTGCTGTCAGGGCCGCACTGAAGCAGTTTCAGGTGGATTTCGCCCATCAGGACGGCGGCGCGGTGCTCGACGGGCGCGATATCGGCACTGTCATTGCGCCCGATGCCGATCTCAAGATCTGGGTGACAGCGGCGCCCGAAGTGCGGGCAAGACGGCGCTTTCTCGAATTGTCTGCCAGAGATCCGTCGGTCAGCGAGGCACAACTGCTGGCGGATCTTGTGGCTCGCGACGCGCGTGATGCTCCCAACATGATCCGGGGGGATGATGCGGTGGTGCTGGATACCTCGCGCAAGGACCGCGACCAGGTTCTGGCGGCCGCATTGGCTCTGGTCGAGGCACGAAGACGCTGATCCATCTCGTTTGCTGATCCTCAAGCCCAACCGGAGTTGATTGACGGTTTGGACAGGGAAGCGGATGGTGGTTCGTGATATCCATCTGGAGTTCCCCATGCCTGCTGCAATTCCGGCACCTCTGCCATTCGCAATCGCCTTTTCGGATGTGGAGGCGGCCGCCGCACGCCTGAAAGGCAAGGCGGTGATGACGCCCCTGTTGTCCTCGCCGGATCTGGATGCCTGCACCGGTGGAAGGGTGCTTGTGAAGGCGGAGCCGTTGCAGCGCACGGGGTCTTTCAAGTTCCGCGGTGCCTACAACCGGATTTCGCAGTTCTCGGAGGCCGAGCGCAAGCGCGGCGTCGTGGCGTATTCGTCCGGCAACCACGCGCAGGGAGTGGCCTATGCCGCCCAGACCTTCGGCATCAAGGCAACGATCATCATGCCGACCGATTCGCCCCGGCTGAAGATCGAGAACACGCGCGGCTATGGCGCCGAGGTCATTCTCTATGACAGGTTCGGCGAAAGCCGCGAGGCCATCGGGCAGCGGATATCGGATGAGACTGGCGCGATTCTGGTGCCGCCCTATGACGATCCCAACATCATCGCGGGACAGGGCACCATCGGGATCGAGATGGTGCGGCAGGCGCAGGAGCTTGGCCTGACACTGGATATCCTGCTGTGCTGCTGTGGGGGAGGTGGGCTCATGGCCGGTGTCGCGACATCGGTGAACCATCTCAGCCCTTCGACCAGGCTCTATGCGGTCGAGCCCGAGAATTTTGATGATACGAAACGCTCGCTTGAAGGTGGAGAGCGGGTCAGCAACGCGCCAAGCCCTCCGATGTCGATCTGTGATGCGATCGTCACACCGATGCCGGGTCAATTGACGTTCCCGATCAACAAGGCGCGGCTTGCAGGCGGAATCGCGGTCAGCGACCGCGAGGCGGCGGAAGCAGTGGCCTATGCCGCGCGCGTGCTGAAGATCACGGTGGAGCCCGGTGGGGCGGTGGCGCTCGCTGCGGCGCTGTCGGGCAAGCTTGATCTTGCGGGACGGACTGTCGGCGTTGTCTGTTCGGGTGGCAACATCGATCCGGAGTTCCACGCGGCAATCATGGCGGCCAATGGATTGCCTGCGTGATCGCCTGACCTTCGGGAGGCGGATTGGCCAGTTCGCGGTCCTTCTCGCGGCGACCCTGTTCCTTGCCGCCTGCTCGATTGTCGATTCCGATCAAGCGCGCCTTTGCCGCAGCATCCTGCCAGCCCTTCATGCCGAAGGCACGACGCTTTCGGTTCGTTCGGTGGTTGCGGGAAGCGCTGCGAACAGCGTCCGGATCACTTACCGGCGGCAAGCCGCCAACGGGGCGGTCACACATGGCGTGACCTGCACTTTCGGAGGCGGGCGGTTTTCGCTGGCCCGGCAGACACTGGTCGGGCTGACAGCGGATGGCGAGACTTTTGGCACCGTGAAGCTGCATTTGCTGAAGCGCTACTGGCTGGACGAACCTTCCACGGCATTGCTGGCACCACCAGTTTCCGAGGACGAGATCAGCCACTTGCCGCTTATCCGGCGTGACCTCGCGGTGGCTTTGCAGCATGTCGTCGCCGCGCTGCCGCAGATTGCGATCTATGCGCTGCTGGCACCGGCCTATGCGCTGATTTACGGGCTGATCGGGCGAATCAATCTCGCTTTTGGCGAACTGGCTGTCATCGGAGGGCAGGGCGCGCTGATCGGTGCGATCGCCGGAGGCATGCTGGGCAACGCCTCGCCACCGCTGATCCTGCTCGGATCGCTGCTGTTGGCGCTGGCGGCGGCAGCTACGCATGGTTCATTCATGGCGCATGCGGTCTTCGCGCCACTCGCCAACCGTTCGGGACAGGCAGTGCTGGTGGCGTCCGCCGGTCTGGCCGTTGGCATGATGGAATATGTCCGGATTGCGCAGGGAACCGGCAACCGCTGGACGCCGCCCCTCCTGAACACGCCGGTCGGCATGGCACGCTCCGGTGATTTCCTGGTGACCGTAACAGAGGGGGCGATGGCGACGGTCGTGCTGGCGTTGGCGGCGGCAGGCCTTCTGCTGTGGGTGATGCGCCGTTCATCGTTTGGCCGGAACTGGCGTGCAACTGCCGATGAACCGCGCGCTGCGGCCCTGTTCGGCATCGATCCACAGGCCGTTCTGATCCGTGCCTTTGCCATTTCCAGCCTGCTGGCGGGTCTGGCCGGCTTCATCATGACCTCTCACTATGGCGGCATCGGCTTTTCCGGCGGCCTGGCGATCGGCCTGAAGGCGCTGATCGGTGCTGTCGCTGGCGGCATCGGATCCGTTCCCGGCGCAATGGCTGGTGCGGTGCTGATCGGCGGGTTCGAGGCTTTGTGGTCAGCCTTCTTCAGGCTGGAGCATGCCGATATCGCGGTCTATAGCTTGCTAGCGATCCTGTTGATCTTCCGGCCGGGCGGCCTGCTGGGCTGGGGCGACGGATTGCCGAGAAGGGTGTAATGCCAGTCCAGTTTAGCGACATCGAGCAGGCGCATCGCCAGATGGCGGGTGACATCATCCGCACGCCGACGCTGCCCGCACCCAAGCTTTCGGCGCTTACAGGCGCAGACGTCGTGGTGAAATATGACAACATGCAGGTCACAGGCTCCTTCAAGGAGCGCGGCGCGTTCAACCGGATGCGACGGCTGACCGCCGATGAACGCATGCGTGGCGTGATCGCGATGTCGGCGGGAAATCACGCGCAGGCGGTGGCCTGGCATGCGAAGAAGCTGGGCGTTCCCGCCACTATCGTGATGCCGGAGGGAACGCCGCATGTGAAGGCGGAGAACACGCGGCAGCTGGGAGCCACGGTCATTGTCGAAGGTGCTACGCTGGCAGAATCGCAAATTGTGGTGGAGCGACTGGTCGCCAGCGAAAACCTTGTCCTCATCCATCCCTATGACGACGATTCCATCATCGCGGGGCAGGGGACGGCGGCGATCGAGATGCTGGCCGATGCGCCCGGTCTCGACATGCTTGTGATCCCGATGGGTGGCGGGGGCTTGATTTCGGGCATGGCGATTGCAGCAAAGGCGATCAGGCCCGGGACCACGATCATCGGCGCGGAGGCTGGCCTCTATCCCTCGTTCTGGAATGCAATCCACGGTGACACCCGCCCCATTGGCGGGCCGACCCTGGCGGAGGGCATTGCAGTCAAGAACGTCGGGACACGCACCCTGCCCATCGTGCGCGAACTGGTGTCCGAGATCATCCTTGTCGAGGAAAGCCAGATCGAGCGCGCCGTGTCCTGTTATGCCACGTTGCAGCGGACGATGGCCGAAGGAGCGGGCGCGGCGGGCCTTGCCGCGATGCTGGCGCGCCCGGAGCTGTTCCGGGGCAAGCGCGTCGGCCTCATCCTGTGCGGAGGCAACATCGACGCTCGCATTCTGGCCAGCGTCATGGTGCGCGAGCTGGAGCGCGAGGAGCGCGTGGTGTCATTCCGCATGACGACGACCGATCAGCCCGGCCTGCTGGGCAAGGTGGCGACGCGGCTGGGAGAGCTTGGCGCGAACATCCTGGAGGTGAATCATCAGCGCCTGCTGCTGGATGTGCCGGCCAAGGGTGTTTCGCTGGATGTCACGGTGGAGACGCGCGGGCCGGAGCACACGGCTGAGGTTCTGGCGGGGCTGGCGGCGGACGGGTATGTGCCGCGGCGGATCCAGCGGGCGGAGTAAGACGTTCCATGCTATCTCCTCCCCATGCAATGGACTGATTCAGGGATCGTTCTGGGCACCCGCCGTCATGGCGAGACGGGGGTGATCCTGGAACTGATGACGGCGCAGCACGGGCGTCATCTGGGCATGGTGCGGGGCGGGCGCGGCAAGCGCAACGCCGCCGTGCTGCAGGCCGGCAACACCGTCACCGTGACATGGACCGCACGGATCGAGGAGCAACTCGGGCAATACAGCGTGGAAGCCGATGTGCTGCGGGCGGGACAGCTGATCGACAGCGCGGCGGCGCTTTATGCGCTGGGGTATGTCGCAAGCCTGCTGCGCCTTCTGCCGGAACGCTATGCGCAGGAGGGTCTGCACGCGGCGCTGACCGTGGTCCTTGAGCATCTCGACCAGCCGCAGGTGGCCGCGCCCCTTGTCGTGCGGTTCGAGGTCGCGATGCTGGCGGCGCTCGGGTTCGGCCTCGATCTCTCGGAATGCGCGGCGACAGGCGTGCGTGATGATCTGGCCTATGTTTCGCCTAAATCCGGTCGTGCCGTCAGCCGGGAAGCAGGATTGCCGTATCATGACAGGCTGCTGGCGCTTCCTGCCTTCGTGGCTGGACGGGCGGGGGACAACATGGGGCCGGAGACCATCCGGCAGGCTTTCGCGATGACGCAGTTCTTCCTCGACCAGCATGTCTTCGCGCCGCGCGGACTGACCATGCCCGAACAGCGGGCCTCTTTCGTGGAGGCTGTGCTGCGGCCACTCACGGCCGGATCGTGTTGATTAACGACCGCCACCCCATTGTGTGGTGTATCATCAATGCTATCTTCGGCTCCGACGCTGTTTCGAACAGGCCCGGAACTTGAGCCAGTTACCCCGCGATACACCACAATTCTACCTGACGTCTCCGACGCCTTGCCCCTATCTGCCGGGGCAGACCGAGCGCAAGGTGTTCACCCATCTCGTGGGCCAGGATGCGCGCAGCCTCAACACGCAGCTGAGCCAGGGCGGTTTCCGCCGCAGCCAGAACATCGCCTACCGGCCGGCCTGCGACGGCTGCGCCGCCTGCGTCTCCGTGCGCGTACCGGTCAATACCTTCGCGCTGTCGAAGAGCTTCCGCCGTAACCT
>JANMFA010000091.1:0-11390 GCA_031377545.1 Hyphomicrobiales bacterium
GAGGTCAGGACGCAGAAAACAAGCGTCAGCCAGTAGCCTACAGACAGGGAAAGATATGCCAGACCCCAGAGCCCGAAGAAGGGCAGCGCGGTCACGGCGATTTCAAAGAAGCTCTGTCGCTGGTCCGGTGTCCGGTAGGGCGCGAGAAGCTTCATCCAGTCGCGGGCGATGGTGTCTTTGTCTGCGGAAGGCGTGTCAAGCAAGGGAAGCGCTTTCGGTTGATCTGCACTCATTAAGGGCAGAACGCGATTCTGCCAAATCACGGGGAAACGGCTATCCCTGAGACCCCTCCCGGATCGGTGGCTGGAAGGTGAAGCCCATGTCCCAGGGGAAATAGATCCAGGTGTCCTGCGAAACCTCGGTGACAAACGTATCGACCAGGGGCCGACCCGCCGGTTTGGCGTAAACCGTGGCGAAATGCGCCTTTGGCAGCATGTCCCGCACGACTTTAGCAGTTTTTCCGGTATCGACCAGATCATCGACAACCAGCACTCCCTCGCCGCCATTGGTTCCGGCAATGACGCTGTCGACGCCCTTGAGAACCTTCAACTCTCCCTGCCCGGTGTAGCTGTGATAGCTCGCGATGCACACCGTCTCGATCACCTTGATCTCCAGTTCGCGGGCGATTATGGCGGCGGGCACGAGCCCGCCGCGCGTGATACAGACGATGGATTTGAACGGTCCGCGCTCGGCCAACCGCCAGGTCAGCGCACGGGTGTCGCGGTGAAACTGATCCCACGAAACGGGAAAAGCCTTGTCAGATGAAGGAGCTGCCATTTTTTCCCTGCTTCCAGCGTTAGGCCGGCACATTGTCGGATTGAAGGGTCACAATGGCCGTTCGGATGGCCACTGCTGCTGCCGTGACAGCAGCCTGTTCCTTGCCGCGAACCACGATCTGGTTGCGGAAACCGCCGTTCAGAAAAGACGGGTAGGAACCAATGCTGACGGTAGAGTTTGCGGCAGCAATCTCGCCCAGTGCCTTGGCGTAAATACCCTCGGGCAGGCCATTGGCGTCGATGCTTTCGGCGATCATCCTGGTGCCGGTCGAAAGGCCAGCGGCCGCGTTGTCGAGCATGGCCTGCATGATCGACGGGACGCCCGCCATCACGATCACGTTTTCGATGCGGAAGCCTGGTGCGCGCGAAATGGGATTCTCGATGAGATCGGCACCAGCCGGAATGCGTGCCATGCGCAGCCGCGCTTCATTCAGTTCGCCCGGCTGATAGCGCTCCTCCAGCATGGCCACTGCGCGTGGATCATGACCGATCGCGACACCAAAGGCCTTGGCCACGCAATCCGCTGTGATGTCATCATGCGTCGGGCCAATGCCGCCAGTCGTGAAGACATAGGTGAATCGGGCCCGAAGGGCATTCAGCGCCTCGATGATATCCGCCTCGTCATCGGGAACCACCCTCACTTGCTTGAGATCGATCCCGATGTTGGTCAGATACTCCGCAATGTAGCCAATGTTCTTGTCCTTCGTGCGGCCAGACAGGATCTCGTCACCGATCACGAGGATGGCGGCGGTAATCTCGGGTTTTGAAGGTGCGGACATAACGGCTCTGTAGCGGCGCTTGCAGTCCGATTTCAAGCGCCTTGCAGCCTCTCGCGCGGAATGTCACAGGCTGGAGCGAAGGTTTTCCCATGCGTTTTCGCTCTCTGCTCATCGAAGGTCGGCTGATCCAGCGCTACAAGCGGTTTCTGGCCGATGTTGAACTCGCTGACGGGCGGGTCATCACGGCGCATTGCGCCAATCCGGGCTCGATGCTGGGGCTGAAGGAGCCGGGTTCGCGCGTGCTGCTTGCGGCTGCGACCAATCCGAAGGCCAAAATGTCCCACAGCTGGGAGCTGATCGAGGCTGACTTGCCCGGCGGCGTACAATACGTCGGCATCAACACGGCCAATCCGAACCGTCTGGCCGAGGAGGCGATCCTTTCTGGCCTGATTCCCGAACTCTCGGGCTATGCAACATTGCGCCGGGAAGTGAACTACGGCGAAAACAGCCGCGTTGATTTCCTCCTGACTGATCCAGAAAGACCGCCCTGCTTCGTCGAGGTGAAGAACTGCCATCTGATGCGCATCAGGGACTTGGCGGAGTTTCCTGATTCGGTGACGCAGCGCGGTGCCAGGCATCTGACGGAGCTCGCGCGGGAGGTTGGCGGCGGTGCCCGGGCGGTTATGCTTTTCATCGTGCAGATGCGGGCGGAAGCCTTTGCCCTCGCAGCGGATCTCGATCCCGCCTACGCGAAAGCGTTCACGCAGGCCTGTTCAGCTGGCGTGGAGGCAATGGCCTATATCTGCCGCGTGTCACCCGATGAAATCATCGTGGACCGGCGGATTCCCATCCGGATGGATGGCGACAAGGATACGAGGCAGCGATGACAAAAGCGCAGGAAAATCTTACCGGCGTCTGGCACGGGCTGTATTCCTATGAAGTCTATCGTGAACCCGTGTATTTCGTGGCAACCCTGATCGACACCGGGTCCATGATCGCCGGAACAACCCACGAGTCGGAAATCGGCGAGACAGGCGCTCCGCTGACCTTGTTTGCCGCGATTGACGGCCATCGCAGCGGCCACGCCGTTAGTTTCACCAAGCGTTACGATGGCTCCGGCGGCTGGGATCACAGCGTGTCCTATGATGGCCAGCTCAATCCGGATTGCTCGGAGATCGAAGGGCAATGGAGCATCCCGACGAAGGCCTCGGGTCGGTTCCTGATGATCCGCAACCGCGGTGTCACGGAAAGCGTCATGCGCAAGGCCTATGAGAAGGCATAATGGTAGCCATCGAATGCCTCTCGCCAAAGCTTCCGAATCGAAGCACTTTCATCACATCGTCAACAACGGAAGGAGGTGATCCAATGTCTCATTGTTCCATGAACGGGTCGTTCAGCAGCCTGGAATGCGGATCAATGCCGCGCCAGGGGATCACACTTCGCTGACGGAAACCCCATCGCGAACAATGGAAAAGCCGCCAGAAATGGCGGCTTTTTTTATTGCTTTCAAAGAGTTGACCCGAAAAGCAGATTCACTTTGTCCTATCGTTCATAAATCAGATTGTTCTTGGTTTCCTGCACCACTTGATAGCCGCTGGAGGCCAGAAGCTTCGGCATGTCGACATGCCAGCGGCTGCTGCCACGCTCCATGATCAGCAGGCGCGGCCAGAGCGACTCGGGAGCTTCCTGGAAAAAAGTCTCAAGGATGATGTCTTCCGCACCTTCGGTATCCAGCTTCGCGGCATCGATCCGGGTAAACCCCTGCTCCTCGACCAGTGTCAGAAGGCGCTTCGCCGGCACCTTGATGCTGCCGACAGATGAGATATCCGACATGATCTTCAGACTGGATTCTCCCTTGTTGTCAGGATCAACGAACAGCGTCAGTTCTCCTTCCTTGTCCGCGACGGCGCACGCCACGGCCTTGACACTGGGAAAGGAATTGAGACGCAGGTTGTAGACAAGCCGTTCATAGATATCGGGCTGCGGTTCAATCGCCAGGACGCGTGCGGTCGGTCCGGCATTGGCTGCGACGAACAGCGAATATCCACCGATATTCGCACCAATGTCGATGAACACGAACCCTTCGGTGATGCGGGACCTCAGCGCTGCCAGTTCCTGCGGATCAAAGAATTGCGGGGTGAAGAGGATGCGCTTCTCACAGACATTGCGGTAGGGATAAAGCCGCATCCGCGCACCCAGTGCCTCGGTATCCACCGGATCGCCTCCAAGCCTGGCAATCGCAAGGCGCCGCAGCGCGAAGGCCTTCCGGCGGCTCAGCCAACCCGGTCCGGCAGCGCGGGTGCTGCCAAGAATGCTCTCGACCATGCCTTTCGCCGCAAAAGTGCCAAAGTCATCGTGATCTGCAGTAACTTCCGTCAATGTCTATCCTCGCAAAAACGCAGCCCACCTCCGTGATGACACGGGATTGGAACACAGCCTGACCTCGGCTATATGCGCCAACAGAGCCGATTTCAAACAGGACCTGATGAGCCACCTCGAACAGACCGTGATCGACCGCCGCAAGCCTGGCCATATCAAGCTGTATGGGCCGGAGGCGTTTGCTGCCATGCACAAGGCGGGACGCCTTGCGGCTGAAGCGCTGGACCTGATGGTTGGCGTCGTAAAGCCCGGCGTTTCCACCGAAGCCATTGATAAACTGGTGTTCGAGTTCGGAATGGACCATGGCGCATTCCCGGCAACCTTGCAGTACCGGGGCTATGAGCGATCCTGCTGCACCTCGGTGAACCACGTGGTTTGCCATGGCATTCCCGATGACAAGCCGCTGCGTGATGGCGATATCGTCAACATCGACATCACGCTGATCGTTGACGGATGGCACGGTGATTCGAGCCGCATGTACTGCGTGGGTGACGTGCCACGCCGCGCCGAACGGCTGGTGGAAGTGACCTACGAATCGCTGATGCTGGGGATTGGCGCGATCAAGGCAGGCGGTTTCCTGGGCGATATTGGCGCTGCAATCCAGTCACATGCCGAGAAGGAGCGCTGCTCCGTTGTGCGCGATTTCTGCGGTCACGGGGTCGGCAAGCTCTTTCACGATGAGCCCAATGTCCTGCATTATGGCCGCAAGGGTGAAGGCGCTCTGTTGAAGGCTGGCATGATCTTCACCGTAGAGCCTATGATCAATCTTGGCCGCCCGCATGTGAAAATCCTGTCGGATGGCTGGACGGCCGTAACGCGGGACCGTTCGCTCTCGGCCCAGTTCGAGCACACGGTCGGTGTCACGGAGACGGGCTGCGAGATCTTCACGATTTCGCCCAAGGGCTGGGACAACCCTGCTGCCGCGCGCCATGGCTGATGCCGATGATCTCTCCGGTCACCGGGAACGCTTGCGGACCCGGTTTCTGGCGGGAGGTGCGGACCCGCTGCCGGATTATGAACTGCTGGAACTGCTGCTGTTTCGGTCCCTGCCCCGCCGGGATGTCAAACCCATCGCCAAGCGGCTGATTGCACGGTTTGGCTCCTTTGCGGAGGCCTTGTCTGCGCCCGTCGAACGGCTGATCGAAGTCGATGGGATTGGTGAAAGCGCCGCGCTTGATCTCAAGATCGCCGCTGCGGCAGCCCAAAGGCTGACGAAAGGCTCGGTCTCGAAACGGCAGGTCCTGTCATCATGGGCCAGCGTGATTGAGTATTGCCGCGCTGCCATGGCCTTCGCGGAGCGCGAAGAGTTCCGGATTCTCTTTCTCGACAAGCGCAATCAGCTCATCGCGGACGAGGTCCAGCAACGCGGAACGGTTGACCACACGCCGGTTTATCCGCGTGAAATTGTTCGCAGGGCCCTTGAGCTCTCCGCCTCGGCCCTCGTTCTGGTCCACAACCATCCCTCCGGTGATCCTGCACCCTCGCAGGCGGATATCCGGATGACGCATGACATCATCGCCATCGCCAAGCCACTCGGCATCCAGATCCATGATCATGTGATCGTGGGGCGCAATGGCCATGCCAGTCTCAAGGGTCAGGGGCACATCTGAGAGACAAGTCAGGGTTGTACGGACGACGTATTTCAATCGTTAAGTAACCTCTTGCTGCCATGGTCCGGAAAAGCACTCACGATGGTTCCGCACGCGCATGCCTGGCAAAAGCCACAAGACCAAAGCCCGACAGCTGGCATCGACTTCTGTCGTGCCGTTTGCGATCTTGCTGTTTGCCATTCTCGGTGCCGTCGTTCTGACGGTCTTTGCGATGGCGCAACGTGCCAGTGACGCAGCCGACGAGCGCGCGCGCCGGAACATCACAAATGCCCTGACCGAGGAGGTCAACGACGTGGCGCGCGATTTGCGGGCCATCACCGAACTTGAGCGCAACCTGAGCATATCGACCACCGGCCTGGCATCGCAGGCCATCAACTCGTCGCTCGAACGCATCCGCATGCTCGGCGATTTCGAGGCTGTCTCGCTGATCGACCGGCAGGGCAACCTCCTCAACACGGCTGTACGCCTGACCTATGGCCAGGCCGCTCCGGAGCGTGCCTACGACAGCACCTTCCGCTGGGCGGCGCTCGAACTTGTCTCGAAGAGCGACGGGTCATCGGAAACGCAGCCGGATGCGCGGATGGTCGGACGCTACATGACCGAAAATGGCAAGCTCCAGCTGGTCGCAGCAGTCCTTCGCAGGCAGATTTCGGAGGCCGGCGCCATCGGCCTTGTCACGAGCCGCACGCTGGACGCCGACGGGATCGCCAAGTTCGGTCAAAGGCTGTCAATCCAGAACCTCCACTTCGGCTCGGGCACTGGCCCGCTGGCGACCAATGAGATCAACATTCCCTTTTCAAATGGCCAGACCATGGCGCGGCTGACCTGGACATCCGAACGGCCTGGCGACCCGATCCTTGACCGGCTGTTCCCCATCGCGATCTTCAGTGCGCTGGCGATCAGCATTTTCGCCTGGCTGTCCTATGCCCATGTGACGCGGGTGACAGCCAACATGCTGCGCAGCGAGGAAAAGGCACAGCACCTTGCCGGACATGACACGCTGTCAGGTCTGCCCAACCGCTTGCGTTTCACGGAACACCTGACTGCGCTGCTGTCGCGCGTCGAGCGGGAGGATACCGGCCTTGCCGTCCTCTTTATCGATCTCGACAAGTTCAAGGAGGTCAACGACACCTATGGCCATGCCGCAGGCGACATGGTGATCGTGGGCTGTGCCGAGCGCATGGCCAGCCAGCTCCGCGCCAATGATGTTCTCGCGCGCTTTGGTGGCGATGAATTCGCCATCATTCAGACCGGCGTGCGCTCTCCGCTCGATGCTGAAATGCTGGGCCGACGCATCATTGATGCCATCCGTCCCGCCTTCCAGATCGGCGAGGCAGAAGCCTATGTCGGCGCATCCATCGGCATCGCATTGGCACCGCAGAACGGGACCGACGCCGCCGAACTGATGCGCCTTGCGGACATCGCGATGTACCGCGCCAAGAATGGCGGGCGAAACCGCGCCTGCTTCTTCGAGCAGCGGATGGATGACACGCTGCGCATCCGCAAGGTCGTTGAAGATGACTTGCGCCACGCCATCGACCGCAATGAACTTGAACTGCACTATCAACCACAGGTCGCCGCCGACGGCTCCCGGATCATCGGGATGGAGGCGCTCGTGCGTTGGCGGCATCCGGTCTATGGGCTGATTCCACCGCTTGAGTTCATCGGTATCGCTGAGGAGCGCGGCCTGATCGTTCAGCTTGGTGAATGGGTGATCCGCCGGGCCTGCATGGATGCCGCGAACTGGGGCAACATCACGATTGCCTGCAACGTTTCAGCCATCCAGTTCCGCCAGACGGATTTCGTGCAATCCGTCGCCAAGGCACTCGAGGACACCCGTTTCGATCCAACCCGGCTGGAGCTTGAATTGACCGAAAGCGTCGTCGTGGCGGATGCCGACCAGGCCGAGAACAGCATCATGGAGCTGCGCTCGATGGGCGTGAAGCTTGCGCTCGATGATTTCGGCACAGGCTACTCCAGTCTGATCTATCTGCGCCGTTTCGCCTTCGACAAGATCAAGCTCGACAAGTCATTCCTCGACTCTCTCGAAGACACGGGCGAAAGCGCCATCCTCGTTCACTCGGTCGTCCACCTCGGCCGGGCCCTTGGTCTGACCGTGACCGCCGAGGGCGTCGAGACCGCGGAACAGCAACGCTTCCTGCAGGCCGTCGGCTGCCACCTGCTGCAGGGCTATCTGTTCTCCCGTCCAGTGGAAGCCAATAAGATCGACGAGATGCTGAAGCTGGACAACCCGTTCGTGCACCTGACAGCGTGATCGCATCGCAAGTTTCGGGTGGTGATGTCAGCCTGAGCGAGCCATAGCATCAGCGAACAACACGCGGATCGCCATGCTCTCCCAGCCTTTCCACCGTCTTCTCGCCGTCTCCAGCTGCATTCGTATTTCTGATCAGCTGATTGTTGCCGGCGTGCCGCTGATGGCGGCGGCTGTATTCAAGCTGCCGGAGGACCAGATCGGCGCCATGGTTGCAGCGCAGGGTTCGGCCTGGCTGTTCATGTCCCTGCCTGCAGGCGTGGTGATCGACCGCATCGCCCCCCTGCTTGGTCTTAAGCGCGCCCTCGCCATTTCGGTCCTTGGCTTTCTGGTCGCGATAGCCGGACACTTCGCAGCCAGCCCGCTGCTTTTCACGTTTGGCGTTTTCCTGACCGCTGCGGCCATTGTGATCGGCTATCTGGCGGAAGGTGCCGCCCTGCAGCGCCTTGTGGAGCCGCTGGCGCTGAGCGGCGCCAACGCAAAGGTCCAGATCATCCAGTCGGCAGCCATGCTCATCGGCCCGTCGCTGATGGGGCTACTGGTGGCGCACGGCTATCCCCTGACAGGGCTGCTGATCGCCCTCGCGCTGGCAGCAGTCGGATTGTTTATCGCAAGCGGGTTTCCGGATCAGGCCCCGCCGCCGCAGCGCGAGCGCGCACCGCTCCAGGAGGTGAAGGAGGGCTTTGCGTTTGTCACGTCGCAGCCGTTGCTGCGTGGCATCGTCGCCTGCGCCCTGTTCTGGAACACCGCCTTTCTCGCATTGGCAGCGGTCTTCGTGCCCTATGCCTTGCGCCGTCTGGAGATGGATCCGGGCATCATCGGCATGGCGCAATCAGCAATGGGCCTCGGCTCGCTGCTGGCAGCATTCACGGCAGCCAAGGCGATGGCGACATTGCCACCGCGTTTCCTGTTGTTTTTTGGTCCGGCGAGTTCGACTCTTGCTGCCGCAATTCTTTTTTACGCTCCATCGCTGGATGGATTTGCCGCTTCCGTGACGGTCTATTTCCTGCTCGGTTTCGGACCTATCCTGTGGTTCGTCTGCCAGAACACGATCCGGCAGCTTGTCACGCCCACAGGCATGCTGGGACGGGTTGGTGCCGTGATTCAGCTGGCGATCTATGGTGTACGGTCACTGGGTGCGATGGCGGGTGGCCTTGTCGCTGCACGCTACGGTCTTGATACGGCGATCGCAATGATCACGATCCTGTTTGCTCTGTCGACCCTGACCATTCCACTGTCCGCGCTCGGGCGGCTTGCTGCCATGCCCCGTAGCGCAGGCTCGCCAGCATCAAGCCCCACGTGAGCCCGAGTTGCACATAGAAGTGCCGCCAGTGATCCGTATCGATCTGCATGCCCTGCAGCATCAGGAAAAAGAACGACGACCAAACCGCGATCGAATCCTTCTGCCATGGTGTCTTGCGGAACACGAGCGTCCAGCCAACCAGCATCGTCGCCGCGATCAGGCTGGCGTAGCTGATCCCGCCCAGCCATCCGTAGGAGGCAAAGGCATTGAGGAAGGTGTTGTGCGGATCCTCGGGAAAGTAGTCGCGAAACATCGTCGGACCAAAGCCGTTCGGCTCACCCAGAAGAAGCGGGATCGAGCGGCGCTGGTTGCCGAAGCGCCCGGTTTCGCCTGAGTCATAGTCCTGATTCAGCGACGCGCGGACCTCGAAGGTCTCTCGGATCGACTCGAATTGTAGCGCGACGGCCAGCAGGGCGACAGAAAGCGCAATGCCGATCAGGGTGATGACAATGATCCGCGCCCGCAGCCTGCCGGTCTCGGCCGTGATGAAACTCAATAGGATGCACAGCCCGACCGCTGCGATGGCGACACCCCAGGCACCGCGTGAAAACGACAGGAACAGGCCTGCGGCAATGATCAGCAGCATTCCCCCGGCAACCACGGGGCGGCGATGGGTGCCCAGGAAAAAACCCTGCACGAGAAACACGAACGGTAGCACGATGAAGGTGCCATAGACGTTGGGATCCTTGAACGTTCCCATCGCGCGTCCGTAGCGCGTGAAATATTCGAGCGTCCCCGCCACGTCGAAATATCCCATAATTCCCGCAATGCTCGCGATGACGGCAGCGATCGCATAGCCGCTTTTCATCAGTTCAAGCCGCCGCAGCGAATCCTCCGCGAAGATCGCTGCGATGACGACCGCCATAACCGCCATGTAGATCGAGATCACCACAAACCAGACAGCGCGCGATTCCTCGACAACTGCCATCAGCGACAATCCGCCGCCGATGTTGTAGAGCACCAGCAGCAGGATGAGCGGCAGAAAGAGCAGGCTGATCTTCAGGCCGGTGAGCACAAAGACAAGAGCCACCACGCCAAATGCGATCTCGAAAGGGGCCGGTTCGATGAACACCAGAAAGCCCGAGACAAACAGCAGCCATACCGCAGCATTGCGCAGGCCGCGCGTGCTCAGTGACCAGCGCGACGGAGGCGAGACATCATGGCTGGCGATACTGGCGCTCAATACGCATTCTCCGATTTGATCAGCGAAAACGGCGTCCGGAAAAGGATGGCGATGTCGAGCCACAGCGACCAGTTCTCGATGTAGCGCAGGTCGTGATCGACCCGGCGCTGGATTTTTTCCTCCGTATCCGTTTCACCGCGCCAGCCATTCACCTGGGCCAGCCCGGTGATGCCCGGCTTCACGCGATGGCGCGCGAAGTATCCATCCACCACCTGGTCATAGAGACGGTTCTCGGCCTTGGCATGGACGGCATGGGGGCGCGGCCCGACAATGGACAGGCTCCCGCCAAACACGACGTTGAAGAGTTGCGGCAACTCATCCAGCGAGGTCTTGCGGATGAACCGGCCGACGCGCGTCACACGCGGATCAGCGCGGGTAACGAGGCGCGAAGCTGTCGCATCGCTCTGGTCGACAAACATCGAGCGAAACTTGAAAACCTCGATCATCTCGTTGTTGAAGCCATAGCGCTTTTGCCGGAACAGCACCGGACCGCGTGAATCGAGTTTCACCGCGAGCGCCACGAGCAGCATGACTGGGGCCAGCAAGACCAGCAGCAGGCTGCCAACAACCTTGTCGAACAGCCACTTCATCACGACATCCCAATCCGCGATCGGCTTGTCCACCATGTCGAAAACCGGCAAACCACCGATGTAGGAATAGTTGCGGGGGCGAAACCGCAGCTTTTGCATATGGGCGGCAAGGCGAATATCGATGGGCAGAACCCAGAGCTTCTTGAGCATCTGGAGAAGCCTTGTCTCGGCCGACAATGGCAGAGCGAAGATCACCAGATCGAGCCGCGCATGGCGCGCATATTCCACCAGATCATCAACCGTCCCAAGCTTGGGATAGCCCGCCAGAACATCCGGCGAGCGCTCGTCGAAGCGGTCGTCGAAAATGCCGAAGATGCGCAGATCCGACTGCTCGTCATCCTGCAGGCCACGCAACAGTTTTTCGGCTGCTTCTCCACCACCGACAACGGCCGTGCGCCGGTCCAGCAAACCCCGGCGCGTCATCGAGCGGATTTTCCACGACAGGCAAAGCCGGGCGAACAGCAGCATGGCCAACCCTGCACCGTACCACACCGCAATGAAGACGCGCGAAAAGACGCCCTCCAGCTTGAGGAAGAACACCACGGAGAACGCAATGAG